>JAHEEH010000435.1 GCA_024640835.1 Bacteroidota bacterium | reverse complement strand
CGTTGGGGCGGGCCTGGTCGGACTTCTCATTTTCACGGTCTTCCAGCTCCTCTAGATCCGACCTCCCTCCCCTCGTCAATCCAGCGTGAGACTGCACGGCCGCCGGCTCAGCGGCCGTGCTTTTTTTGTGCCTCCCTCGTCCGGGGATCCCGTACCTTCCGGGCCCGCAACAACCCCCTCCCGCGCTCCTTGGCCGGCACGCCTCGACTCCTTGTCCTCGTCAATGTGTATCGCCCCGACCTGGGTGGAGGCGTCCTGTTTGCCGATCTGGCCGAGGGCCTCGCCGCCCGCGCATTCGACGTCACCGTCCGTTGCGCGTACCCGTATTACCCCGAGTGGCGGGACAAGACGGGGCAGAACGGCCTGGCGGTCCACCGGGTGCGGAAACACGGGGTGCGGGTGGAGCGGTACGGGTTGTTCATCCCGCCGCGACCGAACCGCCTCGTGTGGCGGCTCGCGTACGAAGCGTCCTTCTTCGCGTCCCTGTTGCGGGACGTGCCGGATCGAGGCCGTTTCGACGCCGTAATGGCGTTCTGCCCCCTGGTGGGAGCCGTGGGCTTCGGGGCCGTCGCGGCTCATTCCGGAGACGTGCCCCTGTGGTTGAACGTGCAGGATCTCCCGGCGGATGCCGCTGCCGCCTCCGGAATCGTCCGGTCGGGACGGATCGCACGGCTCATGGCCTCGATCCAGAAGGCCGTCTTCAACCGGGCTGATGTTTGGACGACCATTTCTCCGGTGATGGCGGATCGCCTGGCTCCGATTCGGAAGCGATCGCAGCCCCTGCACGTGATTCCGAACTGGCTTCACGAATCGCTTGCCCGCGAGATCGCGTCCCATCCGTCGAAGCGCGGCCGCGTGCCCGGGCAGCCCGTCAGACTGCTGTACTCCGGCAACATCGGAGCCAAGCAGAATCTGGTCGGCTTCTGCCGCGCCCTCGCCCGCACGGATGCCGGGTTCGCCTTCCGTATCCAGGGCGGTGGCGCCATGGCGCGGACGGTTCGTGACTGGGTCGCGGAGGCGGGCGACGCCCGCTTCTCGTTCCACGATCTCTCGGACGAGGCCGGGCTCGCCCGGGCCCTCTTCGAGGCCGATCTGTTCGTCGTGACCGAGACGCACGGTGCGGGAGGATCGTTCATCCCGTCGAAGATCCTTCCCGCCATGGCATCGGGAACACCGATGCTGGTCGTCTGCGACGTCGACAGCCCGCTGGGCCGAGAGATGGCCGAGTCCGATGCCGGCCCGGTATTCCGTTGGGATGGCGTACACGGGGTGGGGGCAATGCTCGAGAACCTGTCCCGTCGGCCGGACGTATTCGATGCATGGCAGGTCAATGCGCTCGACCGCGCGGCCCTGTACGACCGCGCAACGATCCTGGATCGGTACGCGAACCTCCTTCACGACATGATCGCTTCGGCCGGATCCCGATCCGAGCGGCACCATGAGTGAGATCCTTCTTGTCGGAGACCGCGTGCTGATCAGCCCGGATGAAGGAGAGCGCCAGACCGAGTCCGGCCTCGTCCTGCCCGCGACGGTCGCCGAGCGCGAGAAGGTGCGTTCCGGACGCGTGGTCCGCGTGGGTCCGGGTTACGTTATTCCAAACCCGGAGTATTCCGAGGGCGAGCCCTGGGCACCGTCGCGCGATGCCGTCCGCTACCTCCCGATGCAGGCACGGCCGGGTGATTACGCCTTCTTCCTGCGCAAGGAGGCGGTCGAGCTGAACTGGGACGGCCGCACCTACCTCATCGTTTCGCACGGGGCTATCCTGGCGCTCATCCGGGAAGACGCGGACGCACTCCTCCAGTCCATCACCCCCGACGAGGACGACGAGGAGACCTAGAGCGACGGCCCGCCGTCGGGTCCCTTCGGGGTGATCCCGAGCGCACCGAGCACCTCGTCCAGGCCCAGGTCCACCCACTCGCCGCTTTCGTACTGCACCCACAGCCGCTCACGGAAGATGTCGATCTTCCGTACGATTCCGGCTCCCGCATCCGTCACGATGGGCGTATCCACCGAAGGGAATCGGACGAGGGCATGAAGGTACTGGTCGAGCTCGTAGTTGAGACAGCACTTGAGGCGGCCGCACTGACCGGAGAGCCGGACCGGGTTCAGGGGCAGGTTCTGGGTCCGGGCGGCCTGTGTCGCCACGGGCTTGAATTCCTGCAGCCACCGCGCCGCCTCGTCCCGCGCGCCGATCTGCCGAAGCTCTACCCGGGTCCGGAATCGACGGGCGAGCCGGCGAACGAGCTCCCTGAAATCCACCCGCTGCTCGGCCGTGAAGTAGAAGGTCACCTTGCGCCCGTCCAGCTGCCATTCGACGTCGACGAGCTTCATCGAGAGGTTCATCCGATCGATCGTTCGCCTGCCGACCAGGAAGGTCTCCGTGTCACGCTCCCGGTTCTCCTCCCAGCGGTGGAGATCTTCCGGGGTGGCCCTCCGGACAACGGCCGGGTATTCCGCCGACTCGTCCTGGTCACGTCCCTTCAGACGCAGATGAACCATGGGGCCAATCAGGTGGACCGTACCGCAGTCTATGCCCCGGTCCGCCTCGACGATAACGGCTTCACCCGCATGCAGCCGCATTTCCCCGGC
>JAHEEH010000434.1 GCA_024640835.1 Bacteroidota bacterium | reverse complement strand
GTGGAGTATTCGCCCCGTCGCTCGTCGTGGGCGGCATGCTGGGCGGCCTGTTCGGAGAGGCCATGCACACGCTGCTCCCCGATATCGTGACCAGTCCCGAGGCCTACGTGATGATCGGGATGGCGGTCCTCTTCACCGGAGTCGCGAACGTGCCGATCGCGACCACGATCATGATCTCGGAAATGACGGGCAGTTACCGCCTGCTCGTTCCGCTCATCTTCGGAGGCGTCCTGGTGCATCTTCTGGTCCGGCGCTGGAGCCTGTACACGCAGCAGGTGGGGAGCCATGCCGATTCGCCCGCCCATCGGCAGGCGCTCCTCCCCGACCTGCTGACGACGGTGCGGGTCCGACACGTGGTGAAGCCGGTGCAGCACTTCCACGAGCTTCAGCCGGGGCACACGCTCGCGGAAATCCTGGACGTGTTCACCCGCACCCAGGAGGTGATCCTCCCGGTCATCGATCCCGCCGAGCCGTCCCGTTACCAGGGTCTCGTGGTGCTGGACGACGTGCAGAGCCTGCTGGCGTCGTCCGATGCCATGCAGAGACTCATAATCGCGGCCGACATCCAGAGTCCCTTCGCATCCGTGTCCCGTGACGACACGCTGGAGGAAGTCCGTGCGGAGTTCGAGCGCACGGGATATCCCGAGCTGCCCGTCATGACCGATGGGGTCATCGTGGGATTCATCCGGCAGGGCCAACTGGTATCCGAGTACCACAGGGCGTATCTGAGGGCAAGGCACGCGCACGAACCGGAGCAGTAGAGATCATGCAGCTGCCGCTCGAACTCGAGACCGAGATCCTGACCAGGCTGGTGCTCATCCTGGTCACGCTCGTCGTGCTCGTGGTCCTCATGCGCATCGCCCAGCGCATCGCGCGGCGTACGGTGGACGATCCGTCCCGGGTGTACCGGGCAAATCGCATCATCCGGCGGGTCGTCGGTCTCGTGGCCGTGATCCTGGTCATCACCCTCCTCTCGCCGGATCTGAGGGGGCTCGTCACCGTGCTTACGGTGATCGGCGCGGGACTCGCCATCGCCCTCCGGGAGGCGCTGCTGAGCGTGGCCGGGTGGATGCGGATCGTTCTGCTCTCGCCCTACCGCATCGGCGACCGCGTCCAGATCGGGGACGTCCACGGTGACGTCATCGACATCCGCATGCTGCGCACGACGCTCATGGAAATCCGGGGCTGGGTCGATGCCGACCAGTCGACCGGCCGGATCGTCCACGTGCCCAACAGCTGGACCTTCGAGCGCGCCGTGTTCAACTATTCGCGGGGCTTCCACTTCATCTGGAACGAGGTCTCCTTCACGGTCACCTTCGGCAGCGACTGGCGCGCCGCCCGCGAGATCATCCTCGGATTCGCCGAAGAGTCGTCGACGATCGTGGGCCAGCAGGCCGCGCAGGAAATCCGCGAGATGTCGAGGGAATTCCTGATCCACTACGGCGTCATGACGCCGTTCGTCTACGTGCAGGTCGCGGAGAACGGCGTTCGGCTCACGCTCCGTTACCTGTGCGAGGTCCGGAAGCGGCGCGGCACCGAGCACGCGTTCACCGTCAGCATCCTCGAGGCTTTCCGCGCCCACGGAGGCATCGAGTTCGCGTACCCGCAGATCGGGATTTCGAAGCCCGACCGGTCCCAGTTCATTCCTCCGGAGATGCCGCCCGCCGACCCGACGGGGGTTGCAGCGGGCGATGCGGACGCGTAGCTTGCCGGCATGCAGCACGCCACGCGTCAAATCGTTCGCTCATGGTGGTGGGGCGCCCGTGCGGGCCGCCCCGGTGCGTGACGAACGACACAAACCCGCGTCACCGACCGGCGTCCAGCCCGCTTCCCCGATGAGGCGGGCTTTTTTGTTGCCCACATGACCGATCCGCGCGCACAGTTCATGGACCAGGTCTCCGCCATGCGGCGGAGCGGCACGCTTCGTTTCGTGCTCCCGGTGCACCGCCGGCTGAGCGCGGACCTGCTTACGCCGGTATCGGCGTTCCTGGCGCTCAGAGACGGGGCGCGGTACGCCTTCCTCTTCGAGAGCGTGGAGGGCGGGGAGAAACTGGCCCGGTATTCGTTCCTGGGGCGGGACCCGTACAGGCTGTTCGAGGCCCGCGGCGGAGCGGTCCAGCGAATCGACCCCGCGTCGGGCGACACGTCCACGGAGGAGGGCAACATCTTCGACGTGCTGCGCCGGGAGCTCTCGCGGTACGTGGAGGTGCGCGTTCCCGACCTCCCCCGGCTCACGGCCGGGGCCGTCGGATACGCAGCGTACGACACCGTGCGCCTGGTCGAGCGGCTGGAGAATCCCCCTCCGGACGACCTCGGAACCCCCGATGGCATCTGGGGCCTGTATGACACGGTAGTGGCCTTCGACCACGTACGGCACCAGGTCGTCCTCATGGCCTCCGCCTTCATCGATCCGGAGACCGACGCAGCGGGAGCCTACGCCGAGGCGGAGCGGCGAATCGCGAACCTCGCCACGCGCCTGGCCACGGCGCCCTCGCACGGACCCGAGACGGTGGAACTCACGGGTCCCATGACCTCCAATTTCGACCGGGCCGACTTCGAAGCCGCGGTCCGGAAAGGAAAGCAGTACATCT
>JAHEEH010000433.1 GCA_024640835.1 Bacteroidota bacterium | reverse complement strand
AGCTCCCCTTCATGCCCTCCGTGGGCGTCAGAATCGAGTTCCGATGATGCGGCGCCTCTGCTTCCTGACGTTCGTCCTGGTGGCGCTCTCCGCCGGATGCGACGATCCTTTCGTCGACCCGTTCGCCAATGACGACCGGTGGTTCACCGTCTGGGGATGGATCGATCCGGACGCACCGGTCCAGGAAGTGCGCGTCATCCCGGTCACCCGGCGTCCCGCGGTGATCACCGGTACGGGCGACCAGAACTCCGACATCAATGCGCGCGTCTTCTCGATCGACCTGGCGTCGGGGATCGAGACCGAGTGGCATCACCGCCTGGCGCCGCTCTCGGACGGCACCTACGGCCACGTGTTCTCCGCAGACCTGTTCGTGCGCCCGATGGACAGCCTGCGGCTCGAGGTCAGGCGATCGGATGGAAAGATCAGCTGGGCGCAGACCCGGGTGCCGGCACCCGCGCCGATCGAAGTCGACGACATCGGGCAGGTGTACGAGTCCGATACCGGACACCTGTTGCAGGACATTCTCCTGCGGAATGTCGAGCGGCCGTGGAGCCTCCGCGTGCTGTACCGGGTGGAGGGTCCGCTGCTGGGCAAGTGGTACACGGCCGTGGAATACCGTCAGAGCGGGCGCTCGGACGGTCAGGGCAACTGGGTCTTCACGGTCGACCTGACGGCGGACCAGCAGAAGATCCGTGCCGACATCAAGGCGGCGGTGGATGCGGGCGTCGTGCCGCGGCCTGAAATCGGCGAAATTCCCGCTGCCGGGCTGAACCGGATGAACGTCGGCGTGCTGGAGCTCGGAGAAGGGTGGGATCTTCCGTCCGGGGACTTCGACGAGGAGGTCTACGCGTTTCCCGATGCGCTCACGAACGTGGTGAACGGCTACGGCTACTGGGGCGCCGGAGCCCGTACGACGAACCAGTGGATCGTTCCGGACAGTGTCTCCAGCAGACTGGGCTGGTCTTGGTGGTCACCGCCCCAGTGACCGGGCCCATCAGTCTGGAAACAGGGAGCGGTCCAGTCCCGGGATGACGCGCAGCGCATTCCGGTAGTAGATGTCGCGCAGCACGTCGTCTGGAAGATCCAGTCCGTACAGCCGCCAGAAGGCGTGGTACTTGCGGTAGTACGGGAAGTACTCGTCGGCCGTCTCGAACGTGCGGAAGTACGTGTGGTATTCGACCGGGTTGTACGAGTCCTTGCCCATCATCACGCGGTCGTGGTACCGGATCAGGAACTCCCGGGCCTTCTTCGGCTGCCGGCCCAGCTCCTGCACCACGGCTCCGACCTCGGTCATGACGTTCGGAAGCGCGTCCAGAAGTTCGCCCAGGCGGTCCAGGTCGCTGCCCATCCAGCCCAGGTGGGCGTTGATGAAGGTCGTTTCCGGGTGCTTCGCGAACATGCGGTGCTGTTCGGCGATGAGGACTTCGAAGGGTGGGTACTTGTCCGGAGCGCGGTACCGGCCGGGCCGCAGCTTCAGCTCGAGCCAGCGCTCGTTGTGCTCGTCCCGCGGCTGCCAGAACATGGCCGGGTCGGCCGTATGGATCAGCACGGGCACGCCTCGAGCCCCGCACAGCGCCCAGATCGGGTCCAGGCGCGGATCGTCGACGGCAACTCGCTCTCCGTTCACGTCGCGGACGTCCATGCCCAGGTTCTTGTAGATCTTGAGCCCACGCGCACCGGCATCGATGTCGGCCGAGAGCTGCGCAACGGCCCGTTCCGTCCAGCCCGGGTCCCCGACGGCTTGGAAGTCGACGTTGGCGAACGTGACGAACCGGTTGGGGTAGCGTGATTCCAGGCCGCGCATGGTGGCGACGAACCGGTCTCCGCTTCCGCCCGACAGGTTGACGATGACGGCGAGGTTCAGGGCGTCCATCTCGGAGACCAGCGTGTCGACGGCACCGTCCGACATGGCAGCAGCCTGGAACCAGTGGCTATGCACGTCCACGTAGGGATACTTCGCCGTGGAGACGGGATGCTCCGGCACCACGAGCGTCGAGACGGGATCGTACTCCTCGATGGTCATGCCGTCGAGCTTCTCGCCGCTGGAGGTCTGTTGCGCGGCGGCGGCGGTCGCAATTCCGCCCGAAATGGCGAGGACGGCGGCGAAAACGAGGATCAGTGAGGCCCCGAACGGGGCGCGCGAAAGACTCTGCATGGAGGTGTCCGAGTGGGATAGCGTCCCTTGCATGCGGCGCGGCCCCGTGTGTTTCCCCACGGACCCGATCCGGCGTCCCGGCGTTGGCATCGCGCGTGCGGTCAGAAAGGTCCGGCCCGGTCCCAGGAGATGCCAGCAGACACCCCTTCCGTTCCCGACGCCTTCCGGATGGAGGCACCGTTCGAGCCGACCGGCGACCAGCCCCGGGCCATCGAGGAGCTCGTTGCCGGGCTGGAGCGCGGCGATGTCCACCAGACGCTGCTGGGTGCGACGGGAACGGGGAAGACGTTCACGGTGGCGAACGTCATTGAGCGGGTGAACCGCCCCACGCTGGTCATCAGTCACAACAAGACGCTCGCCGCACAGCTGTACGCGGAGTTCAAGCAGTTCTTTCCGTCGAACGCGGTCGAGTTCTTCATCTCGTACTACGACTACT
>JAHEEH010000432.1 GCA_024640835.1 Bacteroidota bacterium | reverse complement strand
CGTTCTGGTCCTCGAGCTGGTACGATCCGTACTGGAACGGGGGTTGGAGCCCCTATCACAGTGGCTTCTCGTTCGGCCTGGGATGGGGACTCTCGTACGGTTGGAACGATCCGTGGTACGGCTGGAACAACTGGTACGGGGGCTATCCGTACTCGTATGGAGGCTGGAATTCGCCCTACCGCTACGGGGGATACTACAACCCGTGGTGGTCCCCCGGGGTCGTGGTTCTCGGCAACGGCCGCAACAACTGGGCACCTCGCGGCACCACGATCGGACGTTCGTCGCTCGCCTCCGGTGGCCGCCT
Source organism: Bacteroidota bacterium (assembly GCA_024640835.1). Lineage (GTDB taxonomy): Bacteria > Bacteroidota > Rhodothermia > Rhodothermales > UBA10348 > JAHEEH01. The sequence continues at coordinate 2,293 of JAHEEH010000432.1, read as the reverse complement.
GGGTCGCGGCACGGCGGGTGTGAACCGGGGCGGCCGCGCCTCTCTCGCTTCGGATTCCCGTTCTGATTTCGGTACGCGCAACGTGGTTCGCGGCGGCACGTCCACCGCGACCAAGACCTCCGACGTGACGCGCACGGCACGGAGCACCGTGCGCTCGGAGCCCGGTTCCCGGACCACCCGGTCGGCGTTCGGCTCGACCTCCCGGGGCGTGACCTCGACCCGTGGGACGACGTCCTCACGCTCGACGTCGCCCGTCCGCACCTCTACCCGCTCGAGCACCCGCTCGACGACGGGATCGCGATCCACGTCACCGTCGACCTCGTCGGCGGGAACCCGGACCTCGACCCGTACCCGGTCGTCCATCGGCTCGCGTTCCGAGGCCCCGAGTGCCCGCTCGTCGGTGGGCTCCAGTCCCTCCACGCGCACCAGTACGCGATCGACGGTCGGCTCCCGCCCGTCTTCGTCCAGGACGTCCGCTCCAGGCGCCCGCTCGTCCTCGCCGAGGTCGGCTCCTTCGCGGGCTCCCCAGATGCGCACGGGAAGCGCCCCATCGCGGAGTTCCGCGCCCTCCCGGGTGTCTTCGCCCAGTCGGTCGTCCAGCCCGAGCCGAAGCACCGGCGCCCGGTCCGGCAGCTCTTCTAGCGGAAGCCGGAGTTCCGGCACCCGTTCCTCGAGCGGAAGCCGGACCTCGGGATCCCGGTCCTCCCGCGGAAACGGCAGCTGATCCGACCGCAAACTGACGCCCGGCGATCCCTGCCGGGTTCCATCAGCGGCCTGCGTGCGCCGCGCGCGGGCCGCTTCCATGTCCTGACGGAACTACACCTGCGGCCATGCCAACGTAACCCTGCCCGATCGGGGAGGTCCAGACATGAATCCGAAATCCCTCTTTTTCGCCGCGGCGATTGCCCTTCTCGTTCCCGCGTCGTCGATGGCGCAGTCGACGGAGGACGCCATCCGGTTCTCGCAGCGCATGCCCTTGACGGGGGCCGTGAGCCTCGGCACCGGGGGTGCGGGCGTGGCCGGCCTCGCCTCGTTCACCGACCTCTTCCAGAATCCGGCGGGTCTCGGTCTCCTTCCGTCGAGCGTGTTCTCCGCTGGGCTCTCGGTCGAGTCCGTCCGCGACGAGTCGATCTTCAGAGCCGGTGCGGACCGGGGTCTCGAGACGGCAGACGGTTCGGCCACCCGGCTGGGCAACCTGGCGTACGCGTATCGATTCCCGACTCGGCAGGGTGCCCTCGTCTTCGCCGCCGGGTACTCGCAGACGGGCTCGTACAGGCGGGAGCTGGCCTACTCCGGCGACAACGGGCTCAACTCGTACACGGACTTTCTGATGCCCGTCGCGGGCGAGTTCGACATCCTGGTGGACGACCTGGGCCCGTACCCGGAGTTCACGCGGACGTTGTCGTTCATCGGGTACGAGACGTACGCCATCGATTTCGACCAGGCCGCGTACGACCAGGGCGAAAGCGTACCCTTTCTGCCGGCTGTCAGCGCCGGGACCATCCTGCAGAGCGGCCTCGTGGTGGAGGAGGGTGCTTCGTCCGAACTCAGCTTCGGCGGTGCGGTGGAAGCGGCACGCGGCTTCTACGTGGGCGCGGCCATCGGCATTCCCATCGCGAAGTACGAATACACCCGAATCCACGAGGAGGATGATTACCTGGATCAGAACGACGGTTCAGGTGGCACCACGGACTTCTCCTACCTGCGCGTGATCGACGGATTCTCGTCCGACATGGTGGGCGTCAACGCCCGCCTGGGCGTGACGGGACAGGTCACACCGGCGTTCCGGTTCGGCGTCAGCGTCGAGACCCCGACCGTCTACTCGATCGACGAGTCGTACGACCTGCAGCTCCGCACCGGGTTCGACAACGGGGACGTGTTCAACTACGGCGACGACCTGGGAGAGGACGCCGGCCGCGGAGACTTCGAATACACCCTGCGCACCCCCTGGCGGCTCGGTCTCGGCGGTGCGTACGAGGTGGGTCCCGTCGCGGTCTATGGAGATCTTCTCGTGACCGACTGGACCCGCATGGAATTCGACTCGGACGACTATGCCTTCTTCGAGGAGAACCTCGCGATCCGGGAAGGCCTCCGGACGACGACCTCGCTACGGCTCGGCGGTTCGTATGATTTCGGCGACCTGACGGCCCGTCTGGGCGCCGGTTTCGACCCCGACCCGCGGGAGGATTCGGGGCTCACCGACACGGTGGATCGCGACCGCATGCATTTCAGTGCCGGGTTCTCCTACGAGTTGAATCGCCAGTTCACGTTGGACCTGGGCTGGATGCACCAG
>JAHEEH010000431.1 GCA_024640835.1 Bacteroidota bacterium | reverse complement strand
CGTCCCAGCGGGCGTCGTGTATACGGTTGCCTCGCAGAAAAAGCCCGTCCAGGCCTTCCCAGTGGTCCGTCACGAGGATGCCGACGTGTGGATTCGAAATCCAGTTGTCGGCGACGGTCAGGTCGTGCATGGGGCCATCCATTCCGGATATGCGGATGGCGGGGCCGCTCAGAGACTCGATCACGTTCCACGCAATGACGGACTCGCTCGACGCGGAGATCTGAATGCCGGCGCTGTTGGCTACCTCCAGATCCGGATTGCTGATGCAGTTGTGCATCACTTCCGAATGCGGTGCATTGCGCAGGTGGATGGCGGCTCCGTTCGGATTCGCCCACCCGGCGAACCGGTTGTTCGCGACGACCCAGCCTTCGCTGGCCGAATTGAGGCGGTTGATGACTCCGTATCGGCGTATTCCCTCGAACACGTTGTCATGGATGTTGGCACGGTGGCGGGGGGTGGCATCCTGCTGCAGGATGATCGCGTAGTGGTCGCCGTTGAAACGGAGGCCCTTGATGGTCACGTCGTCCGCCCCGATGTAGATCCGGGCGTTGATGGTCGCCTCGTCCACGCGCGGCGGCGCGTCCGGGGAGCAGGCGCCCATCCCGTCGTTCGGTCCACGAAGGAAGAGCGTCTTCGTGATGGTGACGAAGTTCAGGGCATTGTCTTCGGACTCCTGGTACTCGCCCGCGCAGATCTCGATGACGTCCCCGTCGGAAGCCGCATCGATGGCCGCCTGGATGGACGTGAAGGTCGCGCCGGGACACGCCAGGTCATCGTCCACGACGTGGGTGACCTGTGCGTTGGTGGTGGGGGCGAGGACGAGGCAGAGTGCCGCGACCAGAAGCCCGAGGCGTGGTCTGATACTCATGGGGGGTAGCCCGGAAGGGCCGCATGGAAAGAGGGACGAACTCATCCCTCCCACCGATGACGGTGGTTCCGGGCGTATCGAACCACGTGCCGACGGGGGATGGGGGAGCGCCCCCGTTTCACCCTTCGAAATACAGGGCCACGAACCCATTGCTGGGGGAAGGACAAAGAAAACGGACCGGACCTCATGAGGCGATCCGGCCCGTCCTGTATTCGCTGTGATACGAATGCCTATGCCGTGTGGGGCATTGCATTAGGCGGGGACTGACTTCAGGTGCGTTTCACGAGGAGATTCCAGATCGCGGACCTGGGAACCCCGCTTGCGCTCGAGACGCATCCCGGAGAATGCCGTCTTGGGCGCCGGGCCGATTCCTACATCTCCCCATCGTGACCGGATAGCCAGGCCTTTTATTTACAAAAGATAGGCGCCGACTCCGGATTCGCGGCCGGCGAAATGCTGTCGATATCACAGAAGCCATGGCGCGCATTCGGTTACGAAGGGCTGCGGGTTCCTTGACACCCTCCCTAGGAGAACATCCCTGTCCCCGTAAGAAGGGCCCCGATGGAGGTTACGGGATTACTCCGCTACCCAGGCGCCATCACGCATTCTAATTACACAACAACATAGTCGATCCGTCCGGCCGGCCCGTTCGTGAGCCGTGCACGGTCGGGCGGTGGGCACCCCTCAACCAGGCATCCCACCAGCCATGGTTGCCCACCTGACGGCGCCGGAGACGGCGAATTGCGCGCGCGAGCAGGGCCGCTTGCCGGCCGTGCCCGCGCGTCTGCATTTCCGGAGCGGCGAAGCGCGGTGGATGAGGACGCATTGCCGTGACTGAGGGGAACCCGCGGCGAACTTCGCTGCGGTACACGACACAACCCCACCAACGGAGAGCTCCGGGGCTCATGCCTCCGATACGTGCTCGGACCACAGCCGACGCCCCCCTCGCATCCGATCGCACAATCACCCCCTGCGACGCCGACTGCCCCCGCCGCTCTCCACAGTGAACATCGAGGCTACATGTATGCGAACGTATAACAGACTGATACCATTATTGGCAATCACCCTCTCGGCCTTCATCTGGCCGGGGGCGGTGATGGGACAACCGGACATATTCAATCCGGACGACTGCATAGACACAGTCGGGCCGGTGTACCGCCTTCCGAATGATGCGTGTGTCCCGATCGATGACACAGGCGCATTCGTACAACAGGGAGTCGCGGTGAATGCGGGAACCGGCAATCTCGACCCGTTTCTCCGCGTGACAGCCAATACGGCCCAGATCGAGGCACTCAGCGGGGACCTGAACAACAAGTTTCTGGACCAGGGAGACTCCTGGACGGACGCCCTGCTGCTCAGCTCCATCTCGATATACACGGACGAGCACGGGACCAGGTATCGGGAATTCGTGCTGGACATCAACCAGCGTGCTGACGAGAGGTACTGGTATCCACTGAACGATTTCAAGATCTGGCATGCGGAGGATGCACCGGAACTGAACAGCGCAGCCTATTTCGTCGGCTATGCCGGCCCAACCCCGGCGCAGAAGGCCCACTTCTTCGACCCGGTCCCCGGTGGAATTCACCTCCACCCGATCTGGGACCTGGACTGGGGAGAGGACCGATCGATCCTGCTCAACTACGACTATGAGACCGGTAGTGGCGGCGGCGGCAACAAGAGCTCGCCCGACATGATCATGTACATCGACGACGAGCTCTTCAAGACCGAGCCGGATC
>JAHEEH010000046.1 GCA_024640835.1 Bacteroidota bacterium | reverse complement strand
CGGATCTCACGCTGCAGGTCGAGCACGTTCAGACGCATGACCCCGGTACCTTCCTCCTCGTACCCTGCGTCCCCGCGGATCTTCTGGTCGCCCCCGGAGCAGAAGGCATCAGGCCCTTCGCCCGTCAGGATGACGACCCCGATCCCGTGGTCGTCTCGCGCCTCCTGAAGGGCGTGGCGCATTTCGGACACCGTGAGGGGCCTGAAGGCGTTGCGTACCTCGGGACGATGGATCGTGATCCTGGCGATGCCCTCCGCCTTGTGATACCGGATATCGGTGTAGCGGCCGGCCTCCTGCCATTCAATCGGGGTCATGCTGTGCTGGGTGCTTTCGTTCGAGAAACGTCGTGACGAGCGCCGCGAAGGCGTCCGGCCTGTCGAGATGGACCATGTGCGCAGCTCCGGGCTCGACGTGAAGGTCGAACCCACCCTCGAGGGCCAGACGGCCGAGCATCCGCACGTAGGCCGAGTCCCGTTCGCCCGCCACGAGAAGGGTTGGGACCCCCAGGGCCCGGAGGCGTTCCCCCAGGGGCTGCTGCCGCCCCGTGCTCATCCCGACCAGCGCCCGCGCGAGCTCGTCCGGATCGGCCCGGAGACGGTCCCTGGCAAGCTCCGTGCGCCGCTGGTCGTCCCCTCCGAGACCGAACAGGGGCAACCGGTACCACGCCTCCAGGAAGCCGGGCGCATCGTCCTGCAGCCAGCGTGCCCGGGCGCGGTCGAGCTCCAGGCGGGCTTCGCGCTCCCCCCGCGATGCGAACCCCGGGTGGGCGGACTCCAGGACCAGGCTCTTCGTCCGGTCCGGAGCGGCGAGCGCGACATGCGCGGCGATCCGGCCGCCCATGGAGTACCCGGCGATCGCCACGCGCTCCAGGCCAAGGGCATCGACGGTCTCCACCACGGCGAGCGCCGCTCCTTCCAGGCCGTAGGCCTCGGCGGCCAGTCCGAGTGACGAACCGTGGCCGGGAAGATCGAACCCGAGCACTCGTCGGCCGCGCGCGAGACGCGGCGCCACCTCGGCCCAGTCGTCGCTCCTGCCCATGAAACCATGCAGCAGGATCAGCGGGTCTCCGCCCGCCCCACCCCAGTCCCTCACCCGCAGGGGCGCATTCATCGCGTGCGCAGGCGCCGACCGAGCTCGGCCCCGATGTCGACGTGCAGGCGCCGGTTGGCTTCACGCTCCGTTCGCACCTCGAGGACGGCGCCTTTCCCCGTCGCGGTCAGACGTCGATACGCCGACCGGAATTCGTCCACCGTGGCCGGCGACTCCCACGCCAATCCGAACTGCTCCGCCGAGGCCCGGAAGGTGAGTCCGTGAGGCGCCGTGAACCAGGGCTCGAAGAGGTCGGCATGATCCGCGATCGGAAGGAAGGAGAAGATGCCGCCGCCGTCGTTGTTCAACAGGACGACCGTGACGGGGCGGTCGCGAAGAAGCGCGAGCGCGTTCAGGTCGTGCAGGAACGCCAGGTCTCCCGTCAACAGGGTGACGGGCGCGTCCAGCCCCGAGGCAAGACCGGCGGCAGACGCGATCGTCCCGTCGATGCCCGATGCCCCCCGATTTGCCGCGACCAGCCTCGGTCGACGGCCCGCGGCCGAGAACCCGTTCATGTCGCGAATCGGCATCGAATTCGCCAGCCACAGCGCGTGGTGCTCGGGAATCATGGCGGACACGAGACGGGCGACGGCCGGTTCGGACAGCGCCTCGCCCACGAGCAGATCGTCATGATTCCTCCAGTCGGTGGGTGGACCGATGCTCCGGGTCGACACGACCGGGCCCATCCGCGATCACGGCGTGGATCCGCGGCCGACGAGCGGCCACATACGCCCTGAGCCGACTCGAAACGCCCGGTCGCCCGACCTCGATCACCGCATCGGGAACGGGCAGGTGATCGGCGTGCTCCACGACGAAGTCCGCGTGGCGGAGCACGGAACCACTCCCGAGCAGCAACTGGGACGTGACGTCGGCCGCGACGGGCCATCCCGTAGCCCGTGCCAGGTCCTGCACCGCGGCCGCTTCGCCCGGACCCAGGCGACCCGCCACCAGGAGAGGACGCTCGGCGCCGCCCAGATCCCGGACCAGCGCCCCCACGTCGGGTCGCACGACCCGCGGCGCGTACCGGGTGTGGGGCAGTCCGCCCGTCCCCCAGGCTTCCAGTCCCGGCACCGCCCCGAAATCCGTCGGCTCGCGCCGTGGTTCGAGGGGCTTGCGGAACATGGCGTTCAGGTGCACGGGGCCCGGATGCGAACCGGAAGCCCGGTATACCGCCTGGTCTACGGTCGACAGCAGAAACGCGGGATCGGTGGATGGATCGGGCGCCGGGAGATCCACCCGCCACCGCACGTACGGCGCGAAAATCGACGGCTGGTCGGCCGTCTGGTTGGCCGCCGTATCCCGCAGCTCGGGAGGCCGGTCCGCGGTGAGCAGGAGAAGGGGGACCCCGTCGAGGGACGCTTCGACGACGGCGGGCAGCCCATTGGCGACCGCCGTTCCCGAGGTCGTGATCCAGACGGCAGGCCGTCCCGTTGCCCGCGCATGTCCCAGCGCGAAGAAAGCTGCGCCCCGCTCGTCCACGTGCAGCTGCATGCTCATGGCCCCGTTTCGGATGCACGCGGCGACGAGGGGCGTGGACCGGGAGCCGGGAGCGAGGACCGCGAGGCCCACGCCGCATCGGACGAACTCCTCCACGAGGAGATCGGCCCAGAGCCCGGCGATATCAGACGGGGTCCGCGACAAGGCGAAGCGTGCGGACGAAGTCCACGATCTTGTTCTCGATTTCGTCCCACTCCGCCTCGGGCTCGGAGCCGGTCACGATCCCGGCGCCCGAAAACAGGTGCAGATCGGACCCGACGACCAGTCCACAGCGGAGGGCGACGGCAAACTCTGCGAAGCCGCGACCCACACAACCTACGGGGCCCGCGTACCATCCCCGGTCGAAGGTCTCGGTCCGGCGGATCGCCTTGAGCGCGGCCGGTGCCGGGTAGCCGCCGGTCGCCGGCGTCGGATGCAGGTGCCGAAGCAGGTCCCACGACGAGACGCCCGATCGGAGCACGCCCTCGAACCGGGACACGAGATGCCTTCCGCGGGCCAGCATCATCTCCGTGGCCCTGGCGTCGACCGAAAGAAGCTCACAGAACGGGCGGAGGACTTCCTCGATGGCCCAGCGGACGCTCAGGTGCTCCCGCTGCTCCTTGTCGCTGTGCAGCAGGGCCGACCGCAGGACCTCGTCCCCGGCCGCGTCGGCAACGCGCGGGCGCGATCCCGCAACGGCCTCGGAGAACAGGTACAACTCCTCGCGCCGGAACAGGCGCTCCGGAGAAGCCCCGAGGAAGGCGCGGCCGCCGGCCGCTTCCATGTAGAAGTGGAACCGGTTGGGCGTCCCCTCGCCCAGTGCCCGGAATAGGGCGAGAGCGTCCACGGACACCGGGAATCGGAACGTGGTGCGCCGTGCAAGCACGATCTTCTGCAGGGAGCGCTCGTCGATGGCGTCCAGCGCATCCGAGACGCGCCGGAGCCACTCCGGCTGACCGGGATCGTCGACGCGTGATTCCGGTGTCGGCAGCCCCGCCGGCTCGACAGCGGCAACGGTGCCGAGCTTTTCGCATTCCGAGGCCAGGCCGTCGATGACCCTCCGATCGTGGGGCCACACGAGGTTGCAGGCCAGCTCGGCCCGCTTCGGCAGCACCGTGTATTCGAACCTCGGGAGGATGAACCTCGAGATCCCGAACGGCTCCCAGAGCGGATCCGGCGTCCGCCTTGCGTCGAAACGCATCCCGCCCGTATATCGGACGGCATCATCGGCTCCGTCCAGCATGTGATGCACGTAGGCCGCCAGCCGGTCGAAGTCGACCTCGTCCTCTCCCTCGTACGAGTCGGCCACGCCCCAGTAGGCGGTGGTCGTGTTCTCGTGGCGTGGAGACCAGATGCCCCGCGTGCCGGACGCCCGCGCGGACAGCCACTCGACCGGGTGCAGGCGGGGCGCCGGAACGGCGAGCCGCTGGATGACGGGGCCGCCGTACCGGCCGGATGCGGCGATGCGGCGCATTTCGGCCGCGAGCGTCGTGGCCGCCTCGTGCATCTCCGGAACGATCCGCGTTCGGCTCATGCCGCGTCCCCCATCCATTCCAGGTGTTCCGTGCAGTTCGAGAGGTCGAGGTCGGGTTTCCCGTCGTGCCATATGACGCGATAGACCCCCGTGTTCGCGTGCGGGAACCGGTCCATGCAGGCAAGCCCGATCTCGGGGAGTGCGGTGGCGAGAAGAACCCGAAGGTAGCGCCCGTGCGTCACCACGAGCACGGTGCCCCCGTCGTGCCGCACGGCGACCCGGTCCAGAACGCGACGGGCCCGCTCCGCGACGTCGTGGATCGACTCGCCACCCCCCACACGGTCGTCGAATTCGCCCTCCTTCCACCGGCGGGCGAACGATCGCAGGACGTCCTCCACGTCGTCGATGGAGCGTCCTTCGAGCTCGCCCCAGGACATCTCGGCGAGCTCCGAGTCCACGTGGACCGGGGTGTCGGGATGGCACTCGACGATGGGGGCGGCCGTCGCCATGGCCCTCCGCAGTGGACTCACGTAGATCGCGTCCAGCGGCACCGGGCAGAACCGGTCGCCGAGCGCCCTGGCCTGCGCCTGTCCGGTGCGGTTGAGCGGAGCATCGATGCGCTGGCCCTGCATGAGCCGACGACGGTTGTACTCCGTCTCGCCGTGTCGCACGAGGTACATCGTGAGGTCAGCCATCTGCGGTATCAGTCGTCATCGGATTCAAGAGTCGCTCCACGGGGACGGCGGCGGCCCATTTCGAGCATGCGATCCTCCATCACGTCGACCTGCGGCAACGAGACACGCTCCCGGAGGGCCGTACGCACGATGACGGCCCGCAGCGCCTGGTCGGCAAGGGGCAGGGCGTACAGTCGAGTCTGCAGCCGCCCGGCCAGGGGCTCCACGAGACGCCCCACGACCCCCCATCGCAGGAGTACGAATCCGGCCAGGCCGATCGAAACCGCGGGCAACGCGCCCGCTGCTCCGAGCAGGCTCAGGCCGGCCACAAAGGCCACGCCCTGAAGCCAAACGGTTTCGAGCACGCGCAGGGTGGGAAGCAGTCCGGGCAGCACCAACCCGGGCCCCACGACGGACCAGCCGACGAACACCACCAGGGTTGCCGCGACCGCCTGCGCCGGCGTTCCGACGAGCAGCGCCCCGACCAGCGCCCACACGGCGAGGGTCTGCGGAGCCCTGAGGATCGACTCGGCCGCGTGAAGCAACTGCTCGACCGGGACGCGGTCGAGCACCTCACCGGCGTACGCCCGGAGATCACCCACCGAGACATGAAACCAGGTCCCGGCGGCGGTGAATATTCCCGTGGGCAATTCAACGAACGAAGGCTTCGAGGCCCTTCCCTCGCGGGGCATGGTGGGTCTTTCCGCCCGTGGCATGGTCGTACAGAACCCCTCGGCACTAGTTTCAACTACGATTGAAAGTTACGGCGAATGCGGGGACGATGGGGACCCCTGCCGACTCAATCGAGCACGTCGAAATACCGAAGGACCGGCGGCTCGAACCGCAACTGCCGGAACGTAATGCCTTCGGGAAGCGCGGGAATCGGGGCGACGCTTCCCGTGGAATCCATGCGGATCTCATCATACGGTACGGTGGCCCACATCTCGGACGACATGGCCCTGTCGTACTGGCCGATCGGTACCTGGAACGTGATCCGGACACGGGCCGGCTCGAGCGACACGCGTTGACCGATCGGCGTGTCCAGCACGTAGACGTCCACGAGCCTGGAGCCCTCGGTAAATTCACGGACCTGGCCCCGTATGGAAACCGTCGATTCGGACAGCATGACCAGGCCCGCCAGTGAGTCGGACAGCGGAGCGACCACGCGGAGCGTGTCCTTTCCCGATTCGATCGTCCCGTTCGAGGTCGGCCAGAATCGCAGGCCGCCGACGACGGACTGGGCGCCCGAAACCCACACGGAGTCCGGATCCAGATCGAGGGTGCCGATGAGATGGTGACCGTCCGGCGTCTTCACGGTCACGCGAGCCCTGATCGGCAGGTGACGCTGGATCCTGCGCTCCCTGTACACCATGACCGAACGGGGCATGACCGCATCGAGCCGGACGTTCTTGATCACGTCCGGAGCCACGACCGCCAGGTCCACGGTCTCGCTCGCGGCGTCGATCGGGATGACGGGGGGATCGTAGTACAGCCTGATGAGCTGTAGGCCTTCCCCCTCGACCTGCGCCCGCACCCTCGTCGGCGGAAGATCGGCAAGGGCCTCGTCCGCAGGCAGGTTGCGCACCTCGGTCGGGAATTCCAGAATCCGCGTGTAGGTCTCGCGGATGGCGAACGTGAACCAGAGCAGCACCGAGGCGAGGATGCACAGCGTGATCACGAGCCCCTTGCGGCGAGGTCGGTATTCGGGACCGGACTCGCGACCCTGGGCCCGGTCGAATACCGTCCGCAGCCGGCCCAGAAGCCAGGTCGTGATTACTCCGGATTCGGAATTCGCCACGGATCGTCCTCGATGGATCAGGACTCGTTACGCCCGGACTCCGGAGTCGATCCCCGTCATCCGGAGCGGTGCTTGAACGCGTCGAGCAGCTCGGTCTTGCTCACCCGCGCGATGGCCCTGCCCTGGATGGGGAGTCCGGGCGTCTCCCGTGCAAGAGCCCGGAGCTCGCGCACGGTCATGTCCTCGAGTCCCGGACCGGCCGTCTTGACGGTTCGTACGGGACGGGAGGCGGGCGCCACGGGACCGAGCCGCTGAAGGCGAACCGTATCGTCCGCGGGCCGCGGGATGACGTGTACCGACACGACGGTTCCGACCTTTTCGGCCGCCAGCTTGCCGGCGTCCACGGCAGACCGCACGGCGGCCGTCTCACCCAGGATCTGGACCGACATCAGGGCGGGTACGGTCTTCTCGACGCGCACCAGGCGGACGTTCGCCGCCTTGAGCATGGCGTCCGCAGCCTCGATGGCCGCAACGAGTCCCCGGGTTTCCACGATCCCGAGGGCGTCCTGGTCGGGTCCGTTCATGACAGTGCCAGCCTGGCGCGGGCGATCGGATCAGCCCTGCGGGAGGATCGTCTCCACGTCTCCGTGGGGCCGGGGAATGACGTGCACGGAAACCAGCTCGCCGACCCGCTCGGCAGCGGCCGCACCGGCATCCGTCGCGGCCTTGACGGCCCCTACGTCCCCACGAACCATGACGGTGACGTACCCGCCACCGATGGTCTCCTTCCCCACGAGTCGGACACGAGCGGCCTTGACCATGGCGTCGGCTGCCTCGATCGCGCCGACGAGACCGCGAGTCTCGATCATCCCTAGGGCTATTCCGTAGTCGTCAGACATGGCGGAGAATCTTTGATTGCGGGCGGCCTGACCGCGCCGCCGGTTGGGCTGCCCCCCGTTCTGGGGCACCCGGAGCACGGAGCCCGGAGCCGGAGCACGGAGACGGTCGAGCGAATATAGACGCGGCCCGAACGGGTTGTCAAACCGGTTTCGTTCGTGTTTTCGCGTGCACGGCGTCCGCCTTCGGAACGGGAGAGGCCGAAATCCCGACGGCTCGCTCAGCCGAGTGATTCGAGGGCCGTCGCGATCAAGGCCGAAGCCGGGCCGCCCGGGGCGTTGCCGAATTCCGGCGGACGGCCCGTCGGACGACGATCCACGGCCTCCCGTATCCGGACGGGATCGGCGCCCGCCAGGCGATTCCAACCGCCGACCAGCGTCTCCACCCATTCGGTCTCCTCCCTCAGGGTGACGCACGGCGTCCCGAGCCACACGGCCTCCTTCTGCAGCCCGCCGGAATCGGTGAGCACGCAGCGCGCATTCCGGACGAGCGTGAGCATGGGCAGGTATCCGAGGGGCTCGATCAGGTCGACGTTCGACGGAACGACCTGCTGATCGATCCGCCGGCGTGTCCGGGGATGCAGCGGAAGAACCACGGGGAACTCCAGGCTGGCGAGACCTTCCAGGATGCCCGCAAGCCTCGCCGGGTCGTCCGCGTTTTCCGCGCGATGAACGGTCGCGACCCCGTAGCGCCCCGGTTCGTGGTGCGTGATGCCGGAGAGCGCGACCTGCGCGTCGGCACGCTCCGCGAAGTGTCTCGTCACCTCCAGCATGACGTCGCCCGTAAGGGACACTCCCCGCACGATGCCCTCCGAGGCGAGCTGTCGGACCGCCGTTTCCGTCGGACAGAACAGAAGATCGGACAGCCGGTCGGTGACGATCCGGTTGACCTCCTCGGGCATGGCGCGATTGAACGAGCGGAGACCCGCCTCGACGTGGGCCAGCGGGAGCACGAGCTTGGCCGCCACGAGGGCGCCCGCGATGGTCGAATTGGTGTCACCGTAGACCAGCACGCCATCCGGCCGCCGAGCCTCCATCAGGCGTTCGAGCCCCACCATCATCGCACCGGTCTGCTCGGCGTGCGAGCCGGAGCCCACGTCCAGATTGTGGTCGGGAGGCGGAATCCCCAGCTCGTCGAAGAAGATCTCGCTCATGGCGGGATCGTAATGCTGCCCCGTGTGAACCAGGGTCTCCTCCATTCCCCGATCCCTGAGGACGCGGCTCACGACCGACGCCTTCACGAACTGCGGCCTGGCCCCCACGATCGATACGATGTGCATCGGCATGCTCGGCATGATGAACGGAATCAGGGGTGCGCCACGGCATCGAATGCGCGGTCCAGCACCCGCGCGAGTTCCCGGATCCGGGTCCTGCGACTGAACGGTCCGGCCGACGCCGTCGACGCCCCGGGAACCGGTCTGCCCGTCCGCCAGCCATCAGCCAACGCAAGCAGATGGCCTCGCACGCCGGCTTCGTCTCCATGGTCGAACATCCGCCCGGCGCCGCTCCGGGAGAGCACGTCGGCCGCCTCGCCGCCCGCGGGACCGATTCCGAGCACCGGACGTCCGGAAGCGACGTACTCGTAGACCTTGCCGGTGACGATCCCTTCGGCCCCGGGCACCCTGTTGATCGCAAGGAGAAGGGCGTCCGCTCCCACCATCCTGGCGATCGCCTCGTCGTGCGGGCAGTTCTCCTCCACGGACACGAAGTCCGCCAGGGCATGAGCCCTCACGGCGTCCCTGACGGACGCATCGACGCGACCCAGGAGCGCCACGCGCAGACCGGACAGGCGGGGGTCCCCCCTGAGCGACGCCAG
>JAHEEH010000430.1 GCA_024640835.1 Bacteroidota bacterium | reverse complement strand
CGCGCCGCCTCGACGCCCGCAATGAACGTGGTGGCGACAGCCCCCATTCCGGGGAGCAGTACCAGGAGCTTGCCCTCGTGTGCGGCGACCGTTGTATGCATGGGGTATGCGCGTGGTAGACAAAGGAAAACGGCCGGGCGCGAGTCCGCGCACGGCCGGACGTAACCTGCTGTACGATCTAAAATACGCACCATGGGGGGATTATCTTGCCCCGTTGCGGCGTTCCGTTCCGTATTCACGGTCTTCGCTCCCTCAGCGTCATGAAGGACACGGCACCGATCGACTTCCCGTTCGGCCAGGAGACGGCCTGGAATCCGAACCCGGAATGGATATCGGAGAGCAATCTCCGGCGGTTCATGGACCGGCACGGCATTCCCGACCTGGACGCGCTCCAGAAGCGATCGGTGACCGACCTCGAGTGGTTCTGGAGCGCCGTTCTCGAAGATCTCGGGATTCGGTTCAGGAAGGAACCGGATCGAGCCGTCGATCTCACGAACGCGCCGGAATTCCCCGTGTGGTGTCCCGGCGGCAGGATGAACATCCTCGACAGCCTGCTGGGACAGTGGCTGAGCGGAGAACCTGCCGGACGCTGTGCTCTTCGCTTCGAATCCGAAAGCGGTCGGACCACCGTGCTGAGCTATGGCGAGCTCGCCACGGAGGTCGGACGCTGCATGGACGCCCTGTCCTCCCTGGGCGTCGGTCGCGGGCACGCCGTGGGCCTGTTCATGCCCATGATACCGGAGATCGTCATCGCGTTCCTGGCCGTGATCGGCCTCGGCGGCATCGTCCTGCCGCTCTTCTCCGGCTACGGGCCCGAAGCCGTGTCCACCCGCCTCAGAGACGCCGGAGCGACGACTCTCGTCACGGCGGACGGATTTGTCCGGCGCGGCCGGTCCGTCCGCATGAAGCCCGTGGCGGACGAAGCCCTCGCGACCACACCGACCGTCGAACGCGTGCTCGTCGTCCGGAATCTGGACGCGGACGAAACACCGATGACGAGCGGACGCGACACCTGGTGGCACGAGCAGGTCCCGCCGGGTGACGCGAGCACCGGGTACACCGAAGTGGCTGCCGAGGACGTGCTCATGGTCATCTACACCAGCGGCACCACCGGACGTCCCAAGGGCGCCGTCCACACCCACTGCGGCTTCCCCGTCAAGGCGGCGCAGGACATGTCGCATGCGATGGACGTCAAGCCGGGCGACGTGGTCTGGTGGATGAGCGACATGGGATGGATGATGGGACCGTGGCTCGTGTTCGGTACCCTCGCCCTCGGAGCCACCATGGTGCTGTACGACGGTGCTCCGGACACGCCGGGCGTGGACAGAACGTGGCAGCTGGTCGAGACGCACGGCGTCACGCATCTGGGCCTCTCCCCGGTGCTCGTCCGCGCGCTGCGTCCGCACGGCGATGATCCCGTGCGGCGACATGACGTCTCCTGCCTCAGGGCCGTGGCGTCCACGGGCAGTCCCTGGGATCCGGACTCGTGGACCTGGCTCTTCCGAACGGTGCTCGAGGGTCGAAAGCCGATCCTCAACTATTCCGGCGGCACCGAGATCTCCGGGGGCATCGTATGCGGGAATTTCTTTCGGCCCCTCAAACCGTGCTCGTTCTCGGGCCCCGTGCCCGGCATGGATGCCGATGTGGTGGACGACTCCGGGCTCTCGCTCCGGGGCCAGGTCGGGGAGCTCGTTCTCCGACAACCCTGGATCGGTATGACCCGGGGTTTCTGGAAAGACCGCGAACGGTATCTGGAGACGTACTGGAACCGGTTCCCGGGCATCTGGCTGCACGGGGACTTCGCGGCGATCGACGACGACGGCCTGTGGTACATCCTCGGCAGGAGCGACGACACGATCAAGATCGCGGGAAAGCGCGTGGGCCCTGCGGAGGTCGAGTCCGTGCTCAACGCCCATGCGGGCATCCAGGAGAGCGCCGCCGTCGGAGTCCCCGACCCCCTCAAGGGGGAGGTTCTCGTGGTCTTCTGCGTGCCCCGGTCCGACCCGACCGAGCGTCTCCGAACCGAGCTCTCCGATCTCGTGGTCGAACGGCTCGGCAGGCCCATGCGCCCACATGCCGTGCTGTTCGTGGATGCGCTTCCGAGGACCCGCAATGCGAAGATCATGCGCCGCGTGATCCGGGCGGCGCACCTGGGGCAGGATCCCGGTGACGTGACGAGCCTCGAGGATCCGGACACCCTCGACGCCGTGCGTCGGGCCCGCTGAACGCCGCCGCCCCCCGGTCCGGTCCACGGGTACCGTCGCGGGCTTTCAGAAGATGACGAATGCGTCCTGGATGTGCGTGATTTCGGGCTCCGAACCCTCCCGCAGCAACACGGACACCACGTCGAAACGACACGGCGATCCTTCCATGCGCCGCTCGTACAGCCAGGCTCTCGCCGCTTTCACGAGGTGCCGACGCTTGTCGGGGCCGACGGCCTCCTCGGGCCGGCCGAAGCCCGTACCGCGCCGGGTCTTGACCTCGACGAAAACCAGTTCCCCACCGTCCTCGTACCGGGCCGCAGGAAGGAAGCAGACCAGGTCCACTTCGGAACGCTCGAAACGATAGTTGCGGTCCATCACCCGGAAACCGCGATCCTCGAGGTAGCGCGCGGCCATCTCC
>JAHEEH010000045.1 GCA_024640835.1 Bacteroidota bacterium | reverse complement strand
GCATGGCCGGCGGGTGCATGACCTCCTCCATCCGCTCGGGGGAGGGCGCCGTCAAGTTCTCGGTGTTCGGAGGCACGGACCTGGATGCCCGGTTCGGAGAGGGCCTGATCATCCACGCTCCGTGGGTGGACCTGATCCGCTACGATCTGCGCGTACAGGAGCAGCTCGAGGACATCACGGCACTCTCCTCGAACGGTCTCCAGATCGGCATGGACGCGTCCATCCGCTGGCGTCCTCGGGCCGAGGACCTGCCGGAGCTCCACACCACGTACGGCATCGACTACTACCGCAAGCTCGTCCAGCCGGAGCTCCGGAGCGCGGTGCGCGAGATCGTGGGTCAGTACACGCCCGAGGAGCTCTATTCCTCGCGTCGTACCGAACTCCAGCAGCAGGTGTTTGCCCGCGTCCGCGACGCCGTCGAGCCCCAGTTCGTGCAGGTGGACGCCATCCTGATCCGGGACGTGCAGCTTCCCGACCAGATCCGGGCCGCCATCGAGAACAAGCTCAAGGAGGAACAGGAGGCGGAGCGCTACCAGTTCACCATTCAGAAGGAGCGTCTCGAGGCGGATCGCAAGCAGATCGAGGCCCAGGGCCAGGCCGAGTACCAGCGGATCATCACGGCCAGCCTATCGGAGCAGTTCCTGCGCTACAAGGGCATCGAGGCCACGCAGCTGCTGGCCAATTCGACCAACTCGAAGACCGTGATCGTGGGCGGGGGCCGCGACGGCCTTCCGCTCATTCTGGGAGGCCAGTAGGCCGCGTCATACCTCCCGTCCGGCGACAGGTCGCAGATCCTCGATCGATTCGGGCTCATAGAGCCCACGAACGGAGTTCCCGAGCAGGACCCGGCCCGTGGCGAGATCCTCGGGCCGGAGCACGGCCTCCCGTGCCCTGCCGTCGGCGAGCAGCCGGCCGCGCAGCGTGCCCGGGAGCAGTCCGGATCGGGCGGGTGGGGTGAGCAGCACGTCCCCCCGGTCCAGGAACAGGTTCGCAAGGCAGCTCTCCGTGAGCTCCCCGTGCTCGTTCCACAGGAGCACGTCGTCCGCGTCCGGACACAGGGCGAGCATCCGGTCGTAGGTATCGCGGTGCGTGGTCTTGTGGCGGAGGAAAGGCTCGACCGACGCCACGGCAGCCGGAGCCACGGCGAGCCTCGGACGGACGAACCGGCGCTCGCGTCCCAGGACACGGGACTCCACTTCCGTAGCGCCGTCGCGTGAGACGGTCACCCTGACGCGCATGGCCCTCCGCGGAAAGCGGGCGGCGGCGTCACGGAGCATACCGAGCACCAGGGCGCGATCGACGGCGAATGCGAGCGCGGCCCCCGAGGCCGCGAGTCGCCCGAGGTGATCGTCCAGAAGCGCGAATCCGTGGGAAGGGGACCATTTCAGCGTTTCCAGCAATCGGAAGTCCTGGTGGGCATGGCGCAGGATGCGCGACTTCGTCCGGGTTTCGGCCCACTCGCTGTCCGCGAAGGAATCCCACACCACGCCGCCTCCGACCCCGAACTCGACACGGCCGGTCACCCGGTCCACCAGGGCCGTCCGGATGGCCACGTTGAACTGGGCCGTGCCGTCGGGTGCCGCGTACCCGATCGATCCGGTGTAGATGCGGCGCGGCGTGCTCTCGAGCCGTTCGATGATCGACATGGTCGATGCCTTCGGGGCCCCCGTGATGGATGCGGCGGGGAACAGCGCGCCGAAAGCGGCGGACAGCCCGGCTCCGGACCTGCCCGTGACGGTGGACGTCAGCTGCCAGACCGTCGGATACGCCTCCGGCACGAAGAGTCCCGGCACGGTGACCGATCCGGCGTCCGCGATCCGGGACAGGTCGTTCCGGACCATGTCCACGATCATCAGGTTCTCCGCCCGCTCCTTGGCGGAGGCCATGAGCGCCTTCAGCCGGTCGCGGTCCCTGCTGCCCGGCCGTCCCCGGCCCGCCGTTCCCTTCATGGGGCGCGACTCGACGCGATCGCCGTGTCGACGGTAGAACAGTTCCGGAGAAGCCGACGCGACGGCCCACCGGCCGGCTTCCACCCACGCCGCGTACGTGGCCGCCTGCGCGTGGACAAGGGATCGGAACAGATCCCACGGATCCGTGCGCAGCCGGCCGGTCAGGCGATACGTGTAGTTCACCTGGTACGTGTCGCCCGCCCGGATCGCCGCCCGGATCTCGTCGATCGCACGGGCGAACGTGGTCCTGTCGATGGACGGGCGAAGGGGCCCGACGACCTCCAGGAAACCCGGGCCGGGGAGGGCGGGGCTCTCGACGGCCACGGGTGCATCGAAGACGCCGAACAGGGCGCACGGGAACGCGTCGTCCGGCCGTACGCGGAAGGCGGAGTCGAACGCCGGCGCTGCCTCGTACGCGACGAAACCCGCCACGTGCTGGCCTGCGAGGACGGCGCGGTCGGCGTCCGCGAGCGCGTCCGCCACGCTCTGCGCGTGTCGCGCGACGATCACCTGCTTCGGATTCCGGAACCGAAGCCACCGGCCGGTGGCGGCATCGCGGAGAACCATGGCCAGGGATTCGGGCGGAAAGGAGGACATGCGTGGAAAGGCGTGCGGGTAAGCGCCCTATCTTGAATCTCCATGCACTTCGACAGGCCCATGCATCCGCGCTTCCTTCTCCTTCCGGTCGTGATCCTCGCGCTCGGCGCCTGCGGCGACCGGGGTCCGATTCCGGAATCCTACGATCCCCCGGGATCGACCATCACGACGGGGCGCCCCATCTCGGACCAACCGCGGCGGACCATCGGATTCCGGGAAACCGGTGTCTGGGTGTCGAACGAATACGCGGGAGCACGGCTCAGCGATTTCGTGCACGTGGAAGATAGCCTCTACCGCGCGGTCATTCGCCCGGAGAACGCGCCGATCAACAACTCGGCCTGGTACGGGTTCGCGATCTGGGCCGACGCACCGGACACGATCGCGGTCGAGCTGACCTACGAGGACGGCACGCACCGGTACGTGCCCAAGCTGAGCCGCGACCGGGCGACATGGCAGCCGATCGTGGACGAGGACTACGCACCGGACACCACCGCCGGGACGGCCACCCTCCGGCTGGCCGTCGGTCCGGATACGACGTGGGTCTCGGCCCAGGAGCCCTGGATATCCGGGCGGTTCGACGCATGGACCGCCGGGCTTCCGGGCGTGGTTCGCACGGACATCGGGGAATCCCTTCGCGGACGCCCGATCCGCATGGTTTCGTTCGGCAGGGAATCGTCGCCCGAGGGCCTGGTGATGGTGATCAGCCGGCAGCATCCGCCCGAAGTCACGGGCACGCTCGCGATGAAGGCGTTCGTGGAAACCCTGCTGGGAGACGGGCCGCAGGAGGACGCGTTCCGCTCCCGGTTCCGCGTGCTCGTGGTGCCTCTCGTCAACCCGGACGGAGTGGACGGCGGGCACTGGAGGCACAGTGCCGGCGGCATCGACCTGAACCGTGACTGGCTCGATTTCAACCAGCCTGAGGCGCGTCACGTGAGGGATGCGATGGTCTCCGAGGCGGAGAGGACCGGTGCGCCCGTCGTGTTCGCGATCGATTTCCATTCGACGCAGGAGGACGTCTTCTACACGCACTCCCGCGACCTGGTACCCAACCGGCCGGGGCTCCTGGACGCCTGGCTGGATTCCATCCGGGTGGCCGTGCCCGGCTACGAGCTCGTCGAAGAGGCGTCCGGACTCGGGTCGCCGGTCTCCAAGAACTGGTTCTTCGAGGCGCTCGGAGCGACCTCCGTGACGTACGAAGTGGGGGACGAGCAGGACCGCGACCTGATCGATCGTGTCGCGTCATCCGCCGCGCGCGCCCTCATGGCGGTCCTGGAAAGGAACGGGGGAGCATGAGCGGGGGCTCCGCCGACACCGATTTCTTCGAGCGCGTCTGGGAGGTGGTCGCGCTCGTCCCGCACGGTCGCGTGACCACGTACGGGGACATCGCGGGGTACCTGGGGCTCCGGTCGGCCGCCCGCACGGTCGGATGGGCGCTCAACGCGGCCGCCGGCACGGGCCTGCCGTGTCATCGGGTCGTGAACCGCTTCGGGGCGCTCTCCGGGCACATCCATTTCGGTGGTCCGCACATCATGGAGGACCTTCTGCGCTCCGAGGGTGTGGCCTTCCGCGACGACGGCACCGTCGACATGGACCGGTACCGGTGGAACCCCATCGACGAGCTTCCTCCTGTGCAGGACTGAGACCTTCACCCGCGCCCGGCCGCGCGATCCAGCACGTCCCAGAACCCCGGAAAGGACACCGAAGCGCAGGATGCGCCGTGGATCACGGTGTCTCCGCGAGCGACGAGCGCGGCAACCCCTGCGGCCATCGCGATGCGGTGGTCCCCGAAGCTCTCGACCTCCGCGCCGCGAAGAACCGGTCCGCCCCGGATGACGAGCCCGTCGGGCCGCTCCTCGACGTCGGCTCCCATGGCGGTCAGCATGCCGGTCATCGCCGTGAGACGGTCGGTCTCCTTGAGGCGGAGCTCGGCCGCGTCGGCGATCTCGGTGGTTCCTTCGGCCAGCGCGCCGGCGACCGCCAGGACCGGAATCTCGTCGATGAGGCTCGGAATGATGTCGCCGGATACCGACACCCCCGACAGGGCCGCAGAGCGCACGGTGAGATCCGCGACCGGCTCGCCGCCGAGCGTGCGTTCCGACTCCACCGAGATGTCGGCGCCCATCGCGCGCAGCACGTCGAGCAGCGCGTTTCGGGTCGGGTTCATTCCAACGCCCCGGAGGTGAAGGACGGAGCCGGGAACGACCGATCCGGCCACCAGGAAGAAGGCCGCGGCCGAAAAATCGCCGGGGACCGTCCACGTCCCCGCGGGAATGCGCTTCCCGCCGTCGACCGACAGAAGCCGCCGATCCCCCAGCACGACGAGGTCCAGGCCGAGCATCCGCTCGGTGTGGTCCCGGGACGGCACCCTCTCGACGACGGTCGTCGTGCCTTCCGCCAGGAGGCCCGCGAGAAGGATGCACGACTTGACCTGGGCCGACGCCACGGGCAGCTCGTACGTGATGCCACGAAGGCGCCTGCCCCGGACGTGCACCGGGGCATGACCCTCCGTGAGCTCGACCGCCGCGCCCATAAGCGAGAGGGGATCCCGGATCCGGCCCATCGGTCGCGCGCTCAGCGACTCGTCCCCCACGAGGGTGCTCTCGAAATCGCGCCCCGCGAGAAGCCCCGCGAGAAGCCGCATCGTGGTCCCGGAATTCCCGCAGTCCAGCGGCCCGGCGGGCGCGCGCAGTCCGTCGGTTCCGAGCCCGTCAACGACCAGGATGCCGTCCGCATCCACGGAAACGCCGGCGCCCAGTGCCCGCATGCAGGCCAGGGTAGACTGCGGATCCCGGGCGGCCGGGAAGTGGACGATGCGCGAGGTGCCGTCCGAGAGCGCGGCGAGCATGGCGGCGCGGTGCGCGATCGACTTGTCGGCCGGCACCTGTACCGTTCCCGTGAGCATGGGGGCGGGACTCACCACCCGCCGGTCGTTCGTCATCATGACGGCCCCTCCCGTGCGAGGATGGCATTCTTGGCCTCCCGGACCAGGACCTGCTTCCGGTCCCAGGGAAGGAACGCATGGCGGAAGGCGTCGACCGCCGCCGTCCGCACCTGGTCCGGGGTGAGGCCGCACCGCGTGTGGGTGCGCCAGAGCTCCTCGGTCACGGAGGTGCGGCTGAACAGCCGATTGTCCGTGTTGACGGTGACGGCGACGCCGGCATCGGCGAGCCGGCGGATGGGATGGTCCTCGAAACCCGACACCACGCGGGTCTGCACGTTGCTCGTGGGACAGATTTCCAGTGCAATGCGGTGGTTCACGACGTACTGCATCAGCACGGGGTCCTGCACGAGGGTGATGCCGTGACCGATCCGGTGCGTGCTCGCGTAGAACAGGGCCTGGCGAATGGAATCCGGTCCCCACGACTCGCCCGCGTGGATGGTCAGCGCGAGCAGGTGGTTTCGAGCGTGGTAGAACGCTTCCAGGTGGTGTTTCGCCGGGTAGCCCGCCTCGGGGCCGGCCAGGTCGAAGCCCACGACTCCGCGGTCCCGGTAGGCCACGGCCAGCTCGGCCAGTTCCACGGACGCCGCGGCGTGCCTCCCGCGAAGCGCACAGATGATGACGCCGCTGAGGACGCCGAAGTCCCGTTCGGCGGCATCGAGACCCTCCAGGACGGCTTCGTTCACCTCGTCCATCCGGAGTCCGTCCTCCGTGTGCAGGATCGGGCTGTAGCGCACCTCGATGTAGCGGACGTTCTCGGCGGCGGCGTCCTGGGCCAGCTCGTAAGCCGCCCGTCGCAGCGCGTCACGATCCTGCAGCAGCGGGACGGAGTGCCGGAACCAGGCCAGGTAGCCCTCGAGGCTTCCTGCCTCGTCCACCCCGGCAAGCGCCCGCTCGAGGCCCGGAAGGTCCGCGGCAGGCAGCGCGTCCAGGCGATCGCGCTCGCGGGCCAGCTCGAGCAGCGTCTGCATGCGGACGGATCCGTCCAGGTGCACGTGGAGCTCCGCCTTGGGCCAGGCGGCAATTTCTTCGCGCGTCAGGAGAGTCATCGGTTGTGAAGACGGTTCCGGAACCGGCCCCGGGGGCCTCCGTAAGGGTCGGAGAATATCGACAAAGAAAAGCGCCCGACGAGGCGTTCTTTCATATTTTCACCGCCAGGTACCGGTCGATGCGTCCTTCGCGGGACCGGTCCGGTGGACTGGCCGGCACGCTCCGGCCCATATCGACCCAATCCCTCGAGAAACGCACCATGGGTAGCTTAGGACCTCTTGAGATCGCTCTCATCTTCCTCGTGATCCTGCTCGTGTTCGGGGCGAAGCGCATCCCCGAGATTGCGCGCGGTCTGGGCAAGGGGATCCGGGAGTTCAAGTCGGCGACCCGCGAGATCCAGAACGAGTTCACCGTAGACGACCGGCCGTCGAACAGGATCCAGCCTCCCCAGCAGCCGGCCCAGGGAACGCCCGCCGCGCGCACTCCGGAGGCCCGGCCGGCCGAAACCGAGCGGCCGCCCCAGGATTCCTGACGGGAAGTCGGCGGATTCTTCGCCGCCTGTTTACACCGTTCGCGTTGTAGGGACGGCCGGGTGCCCGTAATCTTGCGGCTCCCGTTCGGTATCCGCTTCATCATCCCGGGCTCATGAGCATTCTCGTCGATCGCAACACCCGCCTGGTCGTCCAGGGCTTCACCGGCAGGGAAGGCACCTTCCATGCCGAGCAGATGATCGAGTACGGCACGCCTCTCGTTGCAGGCGTGACGCCGGGAAAGGGAGGCCAGACGCACCTCGGGCGCCCCGTCTTCGACACCGTGGCGGACGCGGTCGCGTCGGAGGGCGCCAACACGTCGGTCATCTTCGTCCCACCGGCGTTCGCGGCCGACGCGATCCTGGAAGCGGCGGACGCCGGCATCGGGGTCATCGTGTGCATCACCGAGGGTATTCCGGCCCGTGACATGGTACCGGTATACCACTACGTGAGGAAGGTGGGTGCGAAGCTCGTGGGCCCGAACTGTCCCGGCGTCATCACGCCGGGCCAGGCGAAGGTGGGCATCATGCCGGCCATGATCTTCTCCGAAGGCGGGGTCGGCGTGGTTTCGCGGTCGGGCACCCTCACGTACGAGGCCGTCGACCAGCTCACGCGGGAAGGGCTCGGACAGTCGACTGCCGTCGGGATCGGGGGCGACCCGGTGATCGGCTCGCGGTTCATCGACATCCTGCAGCTCTTCCAGGAGGATGACGATACCGAGGCCGTGGTGATGATCGGCGAGATCGGCGGATCGGCCGAGGAGGAGGCTTCCGTCTTCATCAAGGAATCCATGACCAAGCCCGTCTTCGCATTCATCGCCGGCCTGACGGCTCCTCCGGGGCGCCGCATGGGTCACGCCGGACGAGAAGTTCGCCGCGCTCGAGGACGCGGGCGCCGTGATCGTGAAGAACCCAGCTGCCATCGGAGCCGCCGTCCGTGCGCGGCTCGTCCCCGCCGGCTGAGCGCATGGCGGTCTGGCTACCGGAGGCTTCGTTCGCCTGGGCCGCCCAGGGGTGGAGCGACCTGCCCGAGCCGTCCCTCCCGGAGGTCGCGTTCATCGGGCGGTCGAACGTGGGGAAGAGCTCGCTCGTGAACGCCGTGCTCGGCCAGAAGGGCCTCGCGCGGACGTCGGGCCAGCCGGGCAAGACGCGGCAGTTCAATTTCTACCGGGTGGGTGACCGCTTCTTCGCGGTGGATCTGCCCGGCTTCGGGTACGCGCGGGTCTCCAAGGCCGACCGGGCCCGGTGGCAGCAGCTGATCGGCCGGTACATGGCCGCCCGCGAGTCCCTGCGTCTCGTCCTGCATCTCGTGGACGCGCGGCACGATCCCACGGCGCTGGACCTGGAGGTCATGGCGCTCGTGCGGGAGTCCTCGGCGGTGTACGGCATCCTGCTCACGAAGGGAGACAAGCTCTCGGGAAACCAGCGGGAGCGAAACCGGCGGACCGCAGTGGCGGCGGCGGCCGGGATGGGTCTCGAAGTCCCCGTCATCCTGACGTCGGCGCACGACGGACGGGGCATCGACGAGGTCCGCAGGTGGATCCTGGACATGACGGTCTGAGCGGGCGCGCAGGGGGGATTCCCCGTCCACCGCGGTCGGCGTCGGCCCTTACCTTGCGACCGTGAACAACCGCGCCGCGCAAGGCGGCCCCCCGAGTTATGTCTACCGTGCTGATTACCGACTCCGTTCACGCGTGCGCCACCGAGCTGCTGGCCGCGGCCGGCATCGACGTCCGAACGGCACTCAAGAAGACGAACGAGGAGATCGCCGCGCTGGCCTCCGACGTGGAGGGCTGGATCATCCGGTCCGGTACCCGCATCACCGCCGACCTGATCGCGGCGGCACCACGGCTCCGGGTGATCGGCCGCGCCGGCGTCGGCGTGGACAACGTGGACGTCGAGGCCGCGACCAGGCGCGGAGTGCTCGTGATCAATGCCCCGGAAGGAAACACCATCTCCACGGCGGAGCACACGGTGGCCATGCTCATGGCCCTCGCCCGGCACGTGCCGCAGGCGAGCGCCTCGCTCCGGGAAGGTCGGTGGGACCGGAAGAGCTGGATGGGGGCCGAACTTTTCGAGAAGACGATCGGCATCGTGGGGGCCGGCAAGATCGGCCGGGCGGTAGCCGAGCGCATGCACGGCTTCGGCATGACGGTGCTGGGCTTCGACCCGCTCGTGACGCCGGACGCGGCGGAGCGCTCCGGACTCCGGCTGGTTCCGCTCGATGAACTCATCGAG
>JAHEEH010000429.1 GCA_024640835.1 Bacteroidota bacterium | reverse complement strand
AGCTCTTCTGGGAGCGCCTGGCCGCCATCGTCCCGTCCGGGCGTCTGTCCGGGGTCCGGGAGAGCTTCTCCGCGCCCCGGAGCGGGGCGGGACGCGTGAACCGGCTCCGGACGGGTCGGGACGAGGTCCGGGCGGCACTGGAGGAGGCAGCCCTTCACCCGCGCCCGCTGGCGTGGTATCCCGACGGCTTCACCGTGGATCCGGCCGAGCGGGAGGCGCTGGGTCGTTCCGGGCCCGCGCGGGACGGCCGCATCTGGCTGCAGAATCCATCGTCCATGGTGCCGCCCCTCGCGCTGGGTCCACGGCCGGGCGAGCGCGTGCTGGATCTCGCGGCAGCCCCGGGATCCAAGACCCTTCAGATCGCGGGCCTCATGGAGGGTCAGGGGGAGCTCGCGGCCGTGGAGGTCGTGCGGGATCGCTTCTTCCGTCTGCGTCGAAACCTGGAACTGGGCGGAGCCGGGTTTGCCCGGGCCTTTCTTAAGGACGGGTCACGCGTTTGGCGCCATCGGCCGGACTGGTTCGACCGCGTGATGGTGGATGCGCCGTGCTCCACGGAGGGTCGGTTCCGCGTGGACGAGCCGGAGACCTTTGCCTACTGGAGCCCGCGCAAGATCCACGAGATGGTCCGCCGGCAGGTGCCGCTGCTACAGGGGGCCCTCCGTGCCGTGCGGGAGGGCGGCGTCGTGGTGTATTCCACCTGCTCCTTTGCCCCGGAGGAGAACGAGCTGGTCGTGGACCGGGTGCTGAGGTGGGCGGAGGACTCGGTCCAGGTCGAGCCCGTTCCGATCACCGTCGAGGCGATGAGTCCCACGCTCGAACGCTGGCAGGGCCAGGAGATCGATCCGCAGGTGCGGCATGCTCGGCGCATCCTGCCCGACGGGACGTTCGAAGGCTTTTTCGTATGCCGGTTGCGACGGACGGGACCGCTGCACGACTGAGGGGCCCTCAGATCGCCGCGTCCAGGTCGTACTTGGCGGCGAGAAACCGCTCGCGGTACAGGTGGAAGGCCGCCTGGCACACCTTGGCCGTGTAGAGCACGTTCAGCCCTGCTCCCACGGCCGCTCCGGCGACGGGAACGACCTGGCCCAGCTTCCGGCCGGTCAGATGGATGCCGATCGCGCGGGCGAGCCGCTCGACGGCCTCGTTGAATCCCAGCTGTTCCACGAACTGCACGCCCTGCTTCTGGGCGGCCTTCTTCGCCAGGCGCACGGCGGGCTCGAAGGCGATGTGCTTGGGGTGGTCACCGGGGCCGGCCACCAGGTCGAGGATCTGCATCGCGTAGAGCCTCTCCTCCCGGGTCGTCACGTCGAACCCGCAGTAGGTTGCGTATTCACCGGCGGCCCGCAGGTTGAGGGCGACGAGCGCCACGATGTCCGGCACGATGCCGACCGCCCCGGCCATGCCGGAAGCAGCCCCTTCTGCGCCGGCGAGCGACTTGTACTTGAGCTCCAGTCCGTCCAGTGCACGGTCGATGACCTCGAGATCCAGCGAACGGATCTCATCGAGCGACTGCACGTCACTGCCGGCCTCCCTGAAGTCGTGGAGGACGCCTCCTAGCCACACCGAGTCCTGGCTGATCTCGTTCGTGAGTTCGAGGAGCCCCGTGACCACGTGGTCGATGGTCCACTCCACGCCCGGAACCTTCTTGGCCCAGTCCGTCGCCATGTCCCACGCCTGGTCGATGCGTCCGCGGAACGACCGATACCACGAGGCCTGCGGGTTTCGCCAGGCGGAGACGGCCTCGAGTGCGCGCAGCTCGTAGGCGGACGGATGTTGCGGGGTTCGGGACACGGTTCCTGTGGTTCGATCCCGTATACGGACAAGTTCCGGAAGGTTATCCCGGTCTGCTCAATCGAAGATGGGCCAGAATACGCCAAAGCGGAATCGGCGCTCGGGATACGGGTAGTCCGGAACGAGCTGGTTGCCGGCGACGAGCGCGGTGCCGCTGAGCAGGTTCTCCAGCGACAGGAAGACCGTCGCCGAACGCACACCGGCGTCGATCGTGAGGTCGACGATGCAGGAGCCCGGCAGGCGTCGCGAGTCGGGATCGGGAAGCGCCAGAAGACCCGTCGGAGCATGCAGGCGCAGCCCTGCGGTCGAAGCCCACGCACGGGCCTGCAGGGCGAGGTCCACGTCCAGATCTCCGCCGAACAGGCCGAACCGCGCTCCGAGCCTCGCTCGGCCGTGCACCTCCGGCAGCGCTTCCTGTGCCCGAAGCGCCAGCGCACTGCCGGATCCGGACCGCGCATGCCAGGTTCCGGATCCTTCGACGTACACCCCTCTCGGCTCGTCGCTGCGGAGACCCGCGGAAAGCGTCATGCCGCGGCCATTCTCGGTTCCGCTGTCGATCATCGTCCGGACGGTGTCCCCCGAGGCGTCCAGGAGCAGCAGCGTCGGATCGTCCACGGACCTCGCGAACCCCGTGATACCGAGGCGGAGAGGCCCCGAAACCAGGTCCAGACCCCCTTCGAGGCGCAGGTTCCGCGACGGTCCGGCGCCGTCGGATCCTGCGAGCGCGGGTCCGAATCCGTATCGTTCGATGGTCGACCGGGGAACGTGGGCGAGCGCTGCAGAAGCGTGGATTCCCAGGGGGCCGACGGCGCGGCGACCGGCCGCGAGGGCGGAC
>JAHEEH010000428.1 GCA_024640835.1 Bacteroidota bacterium | reverse complement strand
GATTCGTCGAACCGGCCATCGCCGCGTCGCCCGTCCGCATGGAGACGCCCGAGGGGACCATGGACCCGGAGTCGTCCTTCTACATGGAGCGGCCCTCCGACGGCGTGGCCCTGTCGGCGATCGCCGGCCGTGGCGAGACGATCACGATCAAGGGACCCCGCCAGATGGGAAAGAGCTCCCTGCTGATCCGTGTCGTCACGAGGGCGGCCGAACTGGGGAAGAAGATCGCCTACATCGACTTCCAGCGGATGGGCAGTGCCGCGCTCGCATCGGCCGATTCGTTCTACCCCGCGTTCTGCGAGACGGTAGCCTTTGAACTGGACCTGGACGTCACGGTCGGGGACTTCTGGAAGCGCCCCCTAAGCGCGGAGCAGCGGTGCACGATGTTCATGGAACGGAAGGTGCTCAAGAGCCTGGAGCCTCCGATCGTCCTGGCGATGGACGAGGTCGACCGGATGTTCGACACGCCTTTCCGGTCGGACTTCTTCGGCATGCTGCGCTCCTGGCACAACGACCGCGCCATCAAGCCGCTGTTCCGGAAGCTCGACCTGGCGCTGGTCACGTCCACCGAGCCGTACGAGCTCATCGAGGATCTGAACCAGTCCCCGTTCAACGTCGGAGAAGTCGTAGAGCTGACCGATTTCACGCGGGAACAGGTGGCCGACCTGAACGGCCGGTACGGAAGCCCCCTGTCGGCTCCCCAGATGAATCGCCTGCACGAGCTGCTGGGGGGTCATCCGTATCTCGTGCGGCGCGCCCTGTACCTCGTGGCAACCGGCCGCTACGAGGCGGACCGGCTGCTGGCCGAGGCCACCGACGACGACGGGCCGTTCGGAGACCACCTCCGGCACCACCTGTTCCGCCTCGGGACGGGCGCCGACCTGACGGGCGCCATGCGCCAGATTCTCCGGGACGGTTCGTGCGAATCGGAAAGGCTCTACTGGCGCCTGCGCGGAGCGGGGCTGGTCGTCCGCCGAGCGGGGCGCATCACGCCACGTTCCCGCCTGTATGCCGACTTCATTTCCCGGCACCTGTCATGACAAGGCAACGCATTTTCACCGTTGGCGGAACCGTACAGGCCGGGTCCGGCATGTATCTGTCGCGACCCGTCGACGACGAGCTCCTGCAGCTCTGCCGCGCGGGAGCGTACGCCTACGTGCTGACGGCCCGCCAGATGGGCAAGTCGAGCCTCATGGTGCAGACGGCCACCGCATTGCACGAGGAAACCGCGGCCAGCGTCATCATCGACCTGAGTCAGATCGGCGCCAACGTCACGGCGGAGTCGTGGTACGTGGGCCTTCTGACCATGATCGAGAGCAGGCTGGCGCTCCACGTGGACGCGTACGAGTGGTGGGTTCGACATGACAGCCTGGGCCCGACCCAGCGCCTGGTACAGTTCTTCCGGGATATAGTGCTCGCCGAGTACGCGCAGCAGGTAGTGGTCTTCATCGACGAGATCGACACGACGCTGTCGCTCGACTTCACGGACGATTTCTTCGCGGCGCTCCGCGCCATGCACAATGCCCGCTCGGTCACTCCTGCGTTCGAGCGGCTCTCGTTCGTCCTGATCGGGGTCGCCATGCCGGGCGATCTCATTTCCGACCCGAAGCGCACTCCGTTCAACATCGGACACGGGGTGGACGTGGGGTATTTCGGCGAGAACGAGGCGCTTCCGCTGGCGCAGGGATTCGAATTGCCGCCGGAACGGGCCCGCGAGGTCCTCCGGTGGATCCTGGACTGGACCGGAGGCCACCCGTTCCTGACCCAACGGCTCTGCGCCGTAATCGCAGACCGTGCCGAGGGCGGCGTATCGCAAGCCGACGTGGATCGGGCCGTGAAGGATACGTTCCTGGGAGACCAGAGTGAGAAGGACGCGAACCTTCGTTTCGTGCAGGACATGCTCACCCGGAGAGCTCCGGACCAGCAGGCCGTCCTGGAGACGTTCCGGGACATCGTCAAGGGGAGGGCGGTCGCCGACGACCGACAGTCCCTCGTGATCTCGCACCTGAAGCTGTCGGGGGTTATCCGCAAGACCGGACGGCAACTGCACGTCTCCAACCGGATCTACGCGAACGTCTTCGATGCGCGCTGGCTTGCAGAGTACCTGCCGAAGCACTGGATTCGATCGGTCCCGCCGGCCGTGCGGGGCCTGGTGGCGGCATCGTTCGTCGCCGTCATCGCGATCGGCGCCCTGGTCTTCGCGAGACTCGAAGCCAGCCAGGCGCAGAGGGAGCAGGAGTTGCTGGCCGAGCAGAACCAGCTTCTCGAAGTGTCCAGAGATTCGCTCGGCACGGCCTACACGGCACTGACCGAAACGCAGATCCGGAACCTGGAGCTGATCGATGCGCAGCGGGTGGCCAACCTCGACCTGGACCGCGCCCTGCTCGACGCCCGGACCCAGCAGAGCGTGGCCGAGCAGGCGAGGGCCGATCTGCAGACCGAGTATGCCAAGTCCGAGGAGCTGCGACGGGACGCCGAGGTGGCCCGGGACGAACTCGCCCGCGAGAACATCGTGAGTGATTCGCTCCGAGGGGTTGCGGAGAATGCTCTCGCCCAGACCAGCCAGGCACGGCGGGAGACGCTGGTCCTCGCGCTCTCGATTGCGGCGGAGCGCCTGTCCCGGCGGGGAG
>JAHEEH010000427.1 GCA_024640835.1 Bacteroidota bacterium | reverse complement strand
TTCAGGCAGGTTATCATCTTTTTGCCGAAAAGTCGTTGGCGCTCACGCCTGAAGGCTGCCACAGGATCCGCGCCGCGGCTCACGCGAGCGACAGGGTTTTCCAGGTCGGTCACCAGTACCGCTATGCGGGATGGTACCACGAGGCCCTCCGGCGGATACGGAACGGGGACCTCGGCGAGGTCACGCACATCTACGCGTACTGGCACCGCAACTACAATTGGCGGCGCCCGGTCCCCGACCCCTCGCTGGAGCGCCTCATCAACTGGCGTCTGTATCGCGAATGGTCGGGTGGCCTGCTTGCCGAGCTCGGGTCGCACCACATCGAGACCGCCAACTGGATCTTCGGGGCCACTCCGGAAAGCGTGATGGGGACCGGCGGCATCGCGTTCTACCGGGATGGAAGGGAGACCTACGACAACGTGCAGGCCCTGTACCGGTACCCCGGGGGGCAGACCCTCTTCTTCAGCTCCATCATCGGAAACCAGTTGACGGGCTTCCAGATCATGGTGTACGGCACCGGCGGGACGATTCGCCTGACGCTCCAGGACGGCGAGTTCTTCTACGAGCCGGATCGGGGCAATTCAGCCGTTCCGGCGGGACTCAGGCCACCGGGGGAAGCCGGAAGCGCGTCGCTCGAGGGTTGGGGCGACATGCCGTACTTCGGCCAGGGCGAGATGCTGTACCCGGTGGAGGGCATGGAGGCGAGCCCCGACCACCTGGCTTCGGGAGCGTTCATCCAGGCGATACGCGAGGGCGGACGGCCCGCGGCGAACGTGGACGTGGGCTGGGGCTCGGGTTTCGCGGTCGCGATCGGAAACGAGGCCATCTACTCCGGACGGCCGCTGCTGGCGGCCGACCGGATGTCGTAACTGATAGCTTAATAGTTGGGCTCCAACATATTAGGGCATTCAGTTGCGTCGGATTATAGATAGAGGTCTTTGGTGCGACCGGGCAGACGGGAGCGTGCGGGGGGTGCGGCATTTTAGCACCCGCAATCCGGGTCGATAATTCGCCCGAGGCCGTGAGCGACCCGACTCCTCGACTGCAGATGGCAGTTAGCGGGATGGTTCGAGCCGACATGCGCCCAAGCATGACTCCAACAAGCCCGAAATCACTGCCATGAAGAACTTCTTCCCTCTCGTCGCCGCCTGCGCATTCGCGGCATCGACGTTCATGCCGACGACGGCCAGTGCCCAGACACCCGTGGCCACTGACCAGCACGTCGTAACCGTCACCGTTCCAGTGATCAACATGCTGGAGGTTGGTGGCGACGTAGGCCTGACTCTCGGAGCCCCTGCCGCGGCCGGCCTCGCTCCTTCCCCCGTCCAGGTCAATTCGGCCTGGTCGCTCACGACCAATGGGACCGGCTTGAAGGTGACCGCCTCCACGGCCGACGCGTTTCCTGGCGGACTCGCTCTCTTCACGAGAATGGCCGCGCCGTCCGGAGCTACCTCGCAGGGCTTCGTGTCCCTGGGAGCCGCCGATTTGGATATCGTAACCGGGATTTCCTCGGTTGCTGCCCCGGATCTGGTACTCACCTACCGAGCCACCGCGACGGCTGCGGTTCCTGCGACATCCTACCCGTTCACGGTGGTCTACACGCTCGTCGCTCCGTAGAGACTCCTGATCGGATCGACTACGGCGGGGACGTCCTTCGGGGCGTCCCCGCTTTGCGTTTTGGGCCTCCCGGCCAGGTGGAGCTTGGCATGCTCTTTGGCCCCTATCGGGGCAATTCCCCTCTCGAATGCCCCTCGTCATGTCCGGACGGCTATTCCCCTCGGCCGCTTGTCTCGCCCTGGCGCTGCTCCTGGCGGCGTGCAGGGCGGGCGACGTCCGCGCCCAGGGAGCGAACGGCCTCCTGCTCACCGGGGGGCGTGTGCTGATCGTCATCGATCAGGTGGACGCCCAGGGCAACCTGCTTCCGGCCTCGAGTCAGAAGGCGCGGCTGATCTGGGGAAAGCGCCAGGAATCGTCCAAGATCACGGTTTCCATGGTGCGCTACGGACCGGAGATCCGTCTCACCGTCGAGGGGATCAACGCCCAGAATTCGTCGCCCGTCGGGCCGGTGGAGCTCGATTCCGGCATGCCGGAAATGGACTTCGTCGTCGGCATTCCGCCTGGGCTTCATGGAAGCGTCCGCCTGCGATACGTGGCCGACGCCTCGACCCTGTCGGGAGCCCTGTCGACATCCGGCGAAGTGGACCACGTGGTCACCTACACCATCACCGCCAACTGATCATGGAAAGACTGACCCCTCCGAGCGCAATTATTGCCTTCCTCATCGCTCTGTCAGGAGCATCACAGGCCCAGATCATCGTCCGCGGCCCCCTCGCATACGACCATTCCGTTCGTCCGGGTTCGTCCCTGTCGCAGGAATTCGATATCGAGAACTCGGGCGAGGAGACGGTTACGGCCAGCCTGTACCAGACCGATTACACGTTTTCGGCCGACGGCACCAACCTCTACGGTGCTGCGGGCGAACTCGATCGGTCGAATGCGTCGTGGATCCGCTTCTCGCCTTCGGTCGTGACCCTCGAACCGGGCCAGATGATGACGGTCCGGTACGCCGTCACCACGCCGGACAGCGTCCGGGGATCGTACTGGAGCATGCTCATGATCGAAGGGAGACCCG
>JAHEEH010000426.1 GCA_024640835.1 Bacteroidota bacterium | reverse complement strand
GGGTTCGACGCCCACGTGATGGCCGTAAACTCTGCGGACATCAACGGAGCGATCATGGAACAGGTGAGTGCATTCGAGGCGGACCTGGTCGTCGCGGGTGCGCATTCCAAGTCGACCCTGCGGGCCATGGCCTTCGGATCGACCACGCGCCACCTGGTGGGCAACTGCCCGGTTCCCCTCTTTCTCGATTCGTGAGCCCTACCGGCAGCCGGTGACGATCGTCCGCCCGTCGCTGACGACGCAGGCGGCACCCAGCCGGGAGGTATCCCACACGCGGGCCCCCGCCCCCGCCCAGCGCCCCATGATCCGCGCATCCGGGTGTCCGTACCGGTTCCGGGCCCCGACCGAAACGACGGCGAGGGTGCCCATGGAAACGGCCCTGGAGACGAGGTCGCGGGAACTGCTGGTCCTGGCGCCGTGATGTCCGACCTGGATCACGTCGCTTCGCAGAAGGCGTGGCCAGGCCGCCACGAGCACCCGCTCCGCAGGCTCCTCCACGTCGCCGAGAAAAAGCACCCGCCTCGTTCCGTATTCGAGAACGAGCGCGAGGGAAGCCTCGTTGCCCCGCCCGGCTTCGGCCGGTGACAGTACGAACAGGCGCAGGTCCGGCCCCAGCCCCAGCGTATCGCCGGCCGACACGAGCCGGACCCCGGGAACCCCGAGGGGTACCGACGAAGCGACGCGCGCGACGGCGGCCTCCCGGAGCAGGCGATCCAGGCCTCCCGCGTGGTCCGCATGGTCGTGCGTGACGACGACGAGGTCGAGCCGGTCTATTCCAAGCCGCGCCAGGTAGCGGGACGGGGCCGACCCGAAGGCGGTGCCCGTATCGATCAGGGCCGTCCGGCCGTCCGGAAGATGAAGGACGGTGGCGTCTCCCTGGCCCACGTCCAGGAAGACGATCCGCAGAAGGCGCGGAGTGGCCGTCGTCAGCGCAACGGCCAGTGCCGCCGCGGAGGCCACGAAGCGCCCACGCCGCGAGCGAGCGAGCAGGCACGCACCTGTGACGGCCGCCAGGGCCGCGGGCAGTTGCCCGGGGGCCACCACCAGCCGCACCCATCCCAGGGCGCGGGCCCCATGCCGGGCCACCACCAGCAGAAGGCGCACGGCCGCTTCGCATGCGACGACGACCGGTCCGGCGCGAGGAAGCAGGCCCAGCATGCCGGACGTCACGGCAACCGCGGTGAGAGGAACCCCGAGAAGATTCGTGAGGGCGCCCGCCAGGGGCACTGGTCCAAAGTGCCATGCGACGAGCGGCGCGGTCGCCGCGGTGGCGGCACACGACGCCCGGATCCCCGAACGGAGCCATCCGCCGGAACGGGACGTGAAGGAGAGTCCGAGCACTGCCGCGTGGGAAAGCTGAAACCCTGCCTCGAAGAGCCAGGCGGGGTCCACCGAAAGAAGGGTGAGGAAAGCGAGCGCGAGGACATCGCGCAGTGCCGGTCCGGATCGTTGCAGGAGGTGGCGCAGCGCGATGAGGGCCCCCATGGCGGAAGCCCGCGCGACCGAAGGCCGCGGGCCGACGACGGCAAGCAGTCCTGCAAGGACGACGACCACCGCCAGGGCCGTGAGCACGGAGCGCGCCGCGGGCGGAAAGGGAAGCCGTGCCAGCAGCGACGAGAGGGCCAGGAGCACGACGCCGGCGAGAACCGCGACATGTAGCCCCGACACAGCCAGAAGGTGGGAAAGCCCCGCCCGGCGAAAGTCGCTGCGGGCTTCCTCCGAAATGCCGGTCGGGTCACCGAGCAGGAGGGCACGCACCACGGGCTCCACATCCTCGCCGTACTGGTGGACCACGCGCCGCCGGAGCACACGACGAAGCCGCGCGATGCTCCGGGCGCGACCGCCGGCCGGCCGGAGCACACGCACGGCACCCCCGGCGTCTGGCCGGAGCACGGCCGAGAAGCCCCGTCGTCGTTCCACGCGCCGCCGGTCCACGTCGCCGGGATTCCGGGGCCCGGAGGGGACCTGCAGCGCGCCGCGGAGCGAGACGACGTCGCCGTCGGACGGCGCGCCGGAATCGACGAACGTCACGAGACCCACGCGCACGGAGCCCGTCGCGGATCGGCAGAATCCTCGACGGATCCGAACCTCGGCCCGCCCCCCGGAGATCGGGCGGACGGATGAGACGCGCCCGCCGCACGCCACGGTGCCCGGGGGCAGCGGGTCGATGAGGACGTCCTGGCGGAGGGAGAGCGCCAGGTGACCGGCCGAGGCCATCACGAGAGCGGAGGCCAGGGCGCGGGCGAGGGGGCGAAGGCCGACGAGGCGATGGCGCGTCCGCCCGATCGGGAGGGCGATGGCGAGGGCCAGGCCGGCGGAGACGGGGTGGCACGGAATCCCCCGGTCGGCCGCGAGAATCCCGAGGGCGAACGCGATGGCCAGGAGTGCCAGCGGACGGAAGGACATGCGGAATGGAGGCCCGGTGGCAGGAATCTGCCACGCGCCGCGGGGAGATCCGCGCCGGGGCGTTGACCGGAAGCAGTGGAGCGGGGTATTCTTGCGGTACACCAGGACCAGAACGTGCCAGCGCCCCGGCGCCCCATTGACAGAGTGATCGGATGAGCTCCAGACGGGAAGCCCGGGAAGTGTCCATGCAGGCGCTCTACGCGTTCGAGCTCGGCGGGGGAGATGCGGAGCAC
>JAHEEH010000044.1 GCA_024640835.1 Bacteroidota bacterium | reverse complement strand
TGTGCCGTGTTGCCGATCGTCGGCACCAGCACGGACATCGAGTACATCGAGTCCCCGTAGGCCAGGTCGAACGCGGAGAACCGGTCGGTCATGAGCACGGGCACGGTCGCCTCGAGCTGCATCATGGGCATCTGGGACACGCTGCCGTCGGCGTTCGTGAACGGACCGGGCACCGTGTCGCCCGGATTGAACTGGTACTGCCAGGTGCCCTTGAAGTAGACGGCGTTCATGAGCATCATGACCACGGACGGGTCGATCTCCGCGATGACGTCGCGGACGAGGCCGTGGGTGTTGTCCTCCGCCCAGCCGTTGATGCGGTCCACGGTGGCCGGATCGCTGAAGTCGTCCTCCCGGATCTCGGCGTCGAAATACGATTGGCCGGCATTCAGGAACGCGGCGAGGACCGGGAAGCCCATCCGGTACCAGATCGAGTTGGCGATTTCGACGGTGACTTCCGGATCCAGCCCCGGCAGCATGTCCTTGAGGCCGCGGTACGATTCGTTCACGGCCACGGGGTCCAGGTGCTCCTTGCCGAGCGTTCCGACCATGGCGTCGTAGGTGTCGCCGGCGGCGCCGTTGGCCGTCATGCCCAGGGCCATGGATACGGAGACGGGCGAGATGAAGACGTTTTCGCCGGGCGCGGCGTCGGCCAGCGTCCGAAGCAGCTCGAATCCGAACCGGTTGTCGGCGGCGACGACGGCCTTCTCGGCTGCCGTGAGCTCGCGCGGCTCGAAGCGGGCCGCGTCCTGGTCGTTCGATCCGGAATCGCAGGCTCCGGCGAAGAGCAGGGCGAGCACGAGGGTGAGGAGGAGTCGATTCATGGCGCGGGATCTCCGGCGGCAGTCAGTGCCCACCCGTTCGCCGTGCGCCCGTAGCGCAGGCCCAGGGCGAAGGAGAGGGCATCCAGCACGTCCACCAGCTCGGGAGCTTCGGGATTCAGGTACGTCGCGGTTCGTCCGCGGGTCAGGGCTTCATCCGCCTCGATCCGCACGTCGTACCGGCGCTGGAGCGCGCGCAGCACGTCGGCGAGCGGGCGGTCACGGAACGCGAGGCCTCCGGCCGTCCAGTTCGATGCGTCCGCGGGGTCCGGGGCGTCGTCGACCCTTGCGGCCGTGCCCCCGGCCACGCGGGCCGTCTCGCCGGCAGCGATCGCGACCCGCGAGGGTGACGCGGCCTGGAGCGTCATGGCCTGCGGTTCGGCGCCCCGGGACCGCACGGTGACGGACCCCTCGACGAGCGCCACGGCCGTCTCGGGCGCGGTGTCGTCCGGCCAGGCCCTCACGTTGAACCGCGTGCCGGTCACGACGACGTCGGCGTTGAAGGTCTGCACGACGAAGGGTCTGTCGGAGGCCGCCACCTCCAGGAACGCCTCGCCTTCGAGCCTCACGCGCCGCTCCGCCCGGAATCGGAAGGGGCGACGCCGCAGCGTCGAGCCCGCCTGCAGGGTGATTCGGCTTCCGTCGGGCAGGCCGACCGCGAGCGACGTGCCGGCGGGTACGGTAACGGCTCTCCACCGCGCGCCGTCGATCGCGAGCCCGGCCGAGAGCAGGACCACGACGGCGGCGGCGGCCGCCACGAGGCGGATCGGGCGGATCACGGCGGATGGCGCACGCGAGGGCGACGTCCGCTCGACCGCGATCCGTGCCATCACGCGGTTCTCGAATCCGGTCGCGAAGCGCTCCACGGCACTCGCCGAAGCGAGGCGGGCCAGCTTGCGGTCGATTCCGGCCTCGTCGGGTTCAGGATGCGTCCGGCGTTCCATGGTCCATCATCGGGGCGAGTTTCTGTCTCAGGAGGCGCTGGGCTCTGGAGAGCCGCGAGAGCACGGTGCCCGTGGGTATGCCCAGGGCCGCTGCCGTCTCAGCGGTAGAAAGTCCTTGCACGAGGCGCAGCACGACCACCGCGCGGTGCGGGGGTTCGAGCGTGCGGATGGCCTCTCCCACGACCCGGGCAGTTTCCGACGTCTCGGTCTCCCTCGAAGCGAAGGCCGACGGATCCGCGCGGTCCGGGAGGTCGCCCTCCGCAAACCAGCGGCGCATCCGGGTCCGCCGTTTCAGCACGTTCAGGGAGAGATTCATCGCGATACGGGTGAGGTAGGTGCCGGCCGAGGAATCGCCCCGAAACCGGTCGAGCGAGCGCCAGAAGCGGACGAACGTCTCTTGCCCGACGTCTTCCGCCTCCGGACCCCGTCCGAGCATGCCCTGTGCGGTGGCCGCGACCAGCGGCTCGTATCGCACCACGAGCTCGCGGAAGGCTCCCTCGTCACCGTCCCGGGCGCGGTCGATCAGTTCCGCCTCCGATGGCTCGGCCGATCGATTCGCGATGACCCGGTCCGATGGGTGCATGCTCCGGTTTCTGTTGGCGTTCACGGATTGGACAACCGATTCCGGCTCCGTATTCCATTACCCGCAAAGAAACGAACGCGGGAGTCGCCCGCATGACGGGGGAGGCCGGTCGGTCGCCGTGGGGTGCCGGCCGGTGCAGGATCCGCAGGCGCCGGATAGGTGCACGGCCACCCGGGCGGATCTCAGGCCCGGGATTCCACGATCGGGAGTCGGAAGGAGTCCGCCGCCGGGCCGCCGCCGGGCCGCCGCGTGCCGAGCGTCACGGCCTCCACCGTTCCCGGCCGCCGCCCGGGGGCGTCGCGCTTCACCCGGATGTAATTGTCGGTCCATCCCTCGATGAGGCCGTCCGAGGGCCCTTCCCACAGGACGGGACGCGTCGTTCCCTCGTGGCGCGCGGCGAATTCCGCACGCTTCCGCCCGGAGAGGATCCGCAGTACCCGGTTGCGACGGGACCGCTCGGCCCTCGGGACCGGGTCTTCGCCGGACTCCTCGACGGCCGTGGTTCCGGGTCGCTCCGAGTAGGTGAACGCGTGCAGGTACGCCACCGGCAGGTCCTCCAGGAATCGGGCGGTGTCCAGGAATCGGTCCTCCGTCTCGCCGGGAAAGCCCACGATGACGTCGGCGCCGATCGCGGCGTCGGGGATCGACCGGAGGATGCGCTCTACGCGGTCCGAATAGACGTCACGACGATACCTTCGTCTCATCTTCCCCAGCACATGGTCGTTTCCGGACTGGAGCGGCACGTGGAAATGCGGCTGGAAGGCACGACTGGAAGCCACGAAATCGATGACGTCGTCCGTGAGCAGGTTGGGCTCGATGGACGAGATGCGGTATCGCTCCACGCCCTCGACCCCATCCAGGGCCGCCAGGAGTCCTGGAAGGGATTCCCCGGTGTCCGCACCGAACAGGCCGATGTTCACGCCGCTCAACACGATCTCGCGGAAACCCTGCTCCGCGATCGATCGGGCCTCGTCCACCGCCGACCGGACGGTCGTGGACCTGCTGCGCCCCCTGGCCCTCGGGATCGTGCAGAACGAGCACGAATAATCGCATCCGTCCTGGACCTTCATGAACGCACGCGTCCTTTCCCCGGCGGCGTGCGCGGAATGGAAGGCGGAGACGTCCTCGATGCACGATACGTGTACCTGGGTCCGCTCGCGCTTGGCGAGGGAGTCCAGGTAGCGGAAGAGATGCCCCTTCTCGTCGGTACCCAGCACCAGGTCGACTCCGGGGATCGCCGCGACGTCCCCGGGCCGGACCTGGGCGTAGCACCCCGTCACGATCACGAACGTGTCCGGCCGGTTCCGGAGCACGCGCCGGATCGCCTGTCGACACTTGCGCTCCGCCTCGTCCGTCACCGTGCAGGTATTGATCACCGCGACGTCGGCCGCCGCCCCCGTGTCCACCAGGTCGAAGCCCCGGCTCACGAATTCGCGGGCCAGCGTGCCGGTTTCGGCGTAGTTCAGCTTGCAGCCGAGGGTATGGAGGACTACGCGGGGCATGGGGGTTTCGGATGCGCGCGACCGGCGGGACAGGTATCTTGAAGCTTCAGCCCGAAACGGCCACGGAGCCACGGGAAACGGAGGAAGATAGCCCATGTTCGCAAGGGAGGGATACGTGCTGATCGCGTCCGCGGTCGCCGTCTCGGTCGTGCTCGTCGTCGTCGGCCTGCAGACCGGCGCGCTCCTGAGGGCCCTGCTGTGGGTCCTTGCCGCGCTCCTGACCCTGTTCACCCTCTGGTTCTTCCGTGATCCGGCGCGCACCCCGCCCGCCGAGGCCGCGCGGCTCCTGCTCTCGCCCGCCGACGGGCGCGTGGTGGAGATCGTGGAGGAGAACGAGCCGCTGTACCTCCAGGGCCCCGCGCGACGCATCTCCATCTTCCTTTCTCCGCTTGACGTGCACGTCAACCGGATTCCGGCCGACGGGGTGATCGAGTTCGACCGGTATGTCGAGGGCGACTACCTCGTGGCGTGGCATCCGAAGGCGAGCGAGCTGAACGAACGCTCGCAGCTCGGTCTCGTGCATCCGTCGGGTGTCCGCGTGCTCTTCAAGCAGATCGCCGGAGCCGTCGCGCGCCGGGTGGTCTACCACGTGGCGCCGGGCGACACGGTGCGGGCCGGCGAACGGTTCGGCATCGTGAAGTTCGGCTCGCGCATGGACGTCCTCGTGCCCCCGCATGTGCCCATTTTCGCTCGCGTGGGCGACCGGGTTCGGGGAGGTGTGACCATCCTGGGCCATCTTTTCGCTCCGAACGCACCCGACGGAGGCGCCGATGCCGCGACTCAGACGCCGTAATCCCGTTTCGGGGCAGAAGCACCGCCGGATCCGGCGCCGCCTCGAGGCCTACCGGGCATCGCGCGCCGGTCGGATCCGGCGAAGGCTGTCGCCGGCCGCGGTCCCGTCGTTCTTCACGCTCATGAACCTGTTCAGCGGGTTCATGGCCATCATCCAGACGTGGGACGGCAATCTCCAGAACGCCGTCTGGCTCATCGTGCTGGCGGGTTTCTTCGACGTGCTCGACGGCATGATGGCCCGCCTGACGAACGGCACGAGCCTCTTCGGCGTCGAGCTCGATTCCCTGGCCGACATCGTCTCGTTCGGCGTGGCCCCCTCGTTCGCGGTCTACGTGTTCGGCCTGAAGGATCTGGGCGGCCTGGGACTCATCGTATCCTCGATGCCCGCGGTGTGCGGTGCGGTCCGTCTCGCCCGGTTCAACCTGCAGTTCGACGGCGAGAAGAAGGACCATTTCCGGGGTTTGCCCATTCCGGCCCAGGCCGCCGCCCTGATGGTGCTGATGCTGACGATCCACGACCTCGAGTGGTTTGCCCGGTTCGGTCCGTCCGGGCTGTCGTTCCTGGTGCCCGCAGTGATCGTGCTCTCGGCGCTCATGATTTCGACCATCCCGTTCGACACGATCCCGCGTCCGAGCGCCCGGTATCTGCGCACCCATCCCCGCAAGGCGCTGCTGTACGCGATCGCGCTGGTCCTCCTTCTCGTCCTGCAGCAGATCGGCCTCCTGGTGGTCATGGCCGCCTACCTGGCCATCGGCGTCGGGCGCGCTGCCTACACGCTGGTGCGCGACGTCTATACCGTGGAGTTGGACGAGCCTTCCTCCGAATCCTGATCCGGCGGGCCGCACGCCGGCCGCCCCAAACCCGAAATCCGGTCCATGGAGTTCACCGTTCAGATCCGTGTCACCCTTCGCCCGTCCATCCTGGACCCGCAGGGGAAGGCCACCCACCATGCCCTGGAGCAGCTCGGGTTCGAGGGCATCCGCTCCGTGAGGATGGGCAAGTTCATCGCCCTCCGCGTGGAGGCCCGCTCCGAAGAGGAGGCGCGCGAGATGGCCGCCGCTGTCTGCGGCAAGCTCCTGGCGAACCCCGTCATGGAGGATTTCGAGATCGAGGACGCGGTTCCGACCGTGGCCTGAGGCCGGCAGCGCGATGACGATGGAGGCCGACCGGTACCGGGTGCCCTCGGGCAGGGCCTCGGCCGAGATCAGGGTGAAGGGATCGAGGTTCCTCGCGGAGGTCCTGCCGGCGGAATCGGAGGACCAGGCGCGGGAGCTGCTGCTGGCGGTTCGCCGGACCTTCCATGACGCCACGCATCACTGCTCGGCCTGGCGGCTGGACCCGGAGGGCACGACCACGAGGTTCGACGACGACGGCGAGCCCTCCGGCACGGCGGGCGGACCCATCCTGCGACAGATCGAGGCTTCCGGGCTGACGCAGACGCTCGTCGTCGTTACCCGCTGGTTCGGTGGCACCAGGCTGGGAACGGGCGGACTGGCGCGTGCCTACGGCGACGCCGCGAAGGAAGCCCTGGCCGGGGTTCGCGTCGCGGATCGGACGGTCCGGTCGGAGGTGACGGTCCGGTTCGCGTACGAGGACACCTCGCCCGCCATGCACGTCATCTCGCGGTTCGACGTCGAGGTCGACGACACGCGATACGGTGATGACACCCGCATCCGGCTCCGGGTCCGCCGTTCCGAGGTGGAATCGTTCCGCGAGGCGTTCGTCGAGGCCCTCCGCGGACGCGGGAGCGCGACGCCGGACCGGGAACGGGCTCAGCGGTAGGCGTCCATCGCGGACACGGCGAGAGCGTCCACCCGGTTGTTCAGGTCGTCGTCGGCGTGTCCTTTCACTTTCACGAAGGACACCTCGTGGCGCTCCATGGCTCCGAGGAGGTCTTCCCACAGGTCGCGGTTCTTGACCGGCTTCTTGCCGGCGGTCATCCAGCCTTTCTTCTTCCAGTTGGCGATCCAGCCTTCGCGAAACGCGTTCGCTATGTAGGCCGAGTCGGTGTGCACCGCGATGCTGCACGGTTCCCGGAGCGCGCGCAGCGCTTCGACCACCGCCCGCAGCTCCATGCGATTATTGGTGGTCGCGGGCTCCCCGCCCGAGATTTCGCGTTCATGGGATCCGTACAGGAGCAGGGCGGCCCAGCCTCCGGGCCCCGGA
The DNA here is from genome assembly GCA_024640835.1 of Bacteroidota bacterium. Lineage (GTDB taxonomy): Bacteria > Bacteroidota > Rhodothermia > Rhodothermales > UBA10348 > JAHEEH01. The sequence goes on along the minus strand of JAHEEH010000044.1, from coordinate 2,603 downwards.
TTGCCGCTGCAGGCTCCGTCCGTATAGATCCTTACCTGCTTCACGCTTCCCGTTCGATCCGCGCCGTGGTTATGTTCCGGGCCGTCCTGGTGTCGGTCGGACAGGGCCATCGGAAGCGGCGCTCCACCGGAGGTTCCGGATCATCATGAAATTCGTCGACTACGTTACCATCACCGTGCGCAGTGGCAAGGGGGGAGCCGGGGCCCTGTCGTTCCGGAGGGCCAAGTACGAGCCGAAGGGAGGACCCGACGGGGGCGACGGCGGCCAGGGCGGGAGCGTCATCCTCCGGGGCGACGGACAGTTGTACACGCTGCTGGACCTTCGCTACAACCGGCACCATTTTGCGGCCAACGGCCAGGCGGGGTCCGGCGCGAACAAGACGGGGAAGAGCGGGGAGGACATCGTGCTCCGCGTGCCGCTCGGCACGGTGGCGCGGGACACCGATGCCGGGGAGGTCGTGGGCGAGGTCGTGGAAATCGGCCAGGAGGTCACGCTCGCGCAGGGCGGGCGCGGCGGCAAGGGCAACACGTTCTTCAAGTCCGCCACGCACCAGACTCCGCGGTACGCCCAACCGGGTGAGGAGGGCGAGGAGCGGAACGTGACGCTGGAGCTCAAGCTCATGGCCGACGTCGGCCTCGTGGGCTTTCCGAACGCCGGCAAGAGCACGCTCGTGTCGGCCGTCTCCTCGGCGCGGCCCAAGATCGCCGATTACCCCTTCACCACGCTGGAACCGAGCCTCGGGGTGGTCGGCGTGGGGGAGTACCAGTCCTTCGTCATGGCCGACATCCCGGGCATCATCGAGGGGGCTGCGGAGGGGCGCGGCCTGGGGCTGCAGTTCCTGAAGCACATGGAGCGGAACGCCGTCCTGCTCTTCCTGGTGCCGATCGACGAGGAGGATCCGGCCGCCTGCTTCGCCACGCTGCTCGCCGAGCTCGAGGCCTTCAACGCGGACCTGCTGCGCAAGCCCAGGCTCGTCGCGCTCTCGAAGCTGGATCTCGTGCCGCCGGGAGAACGGGACGAACGGGTGCGGGACGCCTCGTCCGCGTTCCGGGATGACGCGGAGATCGTGGCCATCTCGTCCGTGGCCCGGATCGGACTGGAACCGCTGAAGAGAACCCTGTGGGATCGGATCCAGGAGCATCGGGGGAGCGCGTGACACCGGAGGCCGGAAGCTTCAGCGAGGAGCGGAACGCCGCGTTGCGCCTGTCGATGGCCGACGGTCTGGGGCCTCTCAGGATCCAGATCCTGATGAAAGAGAAAGGGTCCGCCGCGGCGGCCCTGCAGGCCGACCGGTTCCACGCCGAAACGGTCGGGCGGGTCGGGCAGCGCAGGCTGACGGCCGTCCGGGACGTTCGCGACCTGGATACGAGGGCGTACTGGAGGGGGGCGGAGTCGGTCGGGGCGGGAGCGGTGTGCCTCGCCGACCCCGAGTACCCGGCGCTGCTGAAGCCGGTGGACGCACCTCCGCCCCTGCTGTGGATCCGGCCCTGGCCCGCCGGCCTGGCCTTCCTGGGGGACCGCCTGGCCGTGGCGGTCGTCGGCACGCGGCGTGCGACACCGTACGGGCGGCGGTTGGCACGGGCCATCGGCGCGGACCTCGCCGCGCGCGGGATCGTCGTCGTCAGTGGCCTGGCGTACGGCATCGACCGGGAAGCCCACGAGGGAGCCCTCGAGGTCGGAGGTCCGACGGTCGCGGTCCTGGGAAGCGGCATCGACCGGATCTACCCCCGGATGCACGGCCGGCTGGCGAACCGCATCATGGAGCAGGGAGCCCTCGTGAGCGAGTTCCTGCCGGGCACGCCACCGGCTCCGGGTCAGTTTCCCCGGCGGAACCGCGTCATCGCGGGAATCACCAGGGCGACCGTGTTGGTCGAGTCGCACGAGCGCGGAGGGGCGCTCATCACCGCCCGCCTGGCCGGAGACCTGGGGCGCGACATCTTCTGCGTTCCCGGCCCGCTGGACAGCCCCGCCAGCCGCGGGGTGCATGCGTATTTCGCCGAGGGGGGCGCTCACCTCGTGGCGGCCGTCGAGGACGTCGCGACCCACCTGGGCCTGGCCGGCCGACCGGAACCTCCGGATCCCCCGGACCTGACCGCCAGCGAGCGTCTCGTGCTTCGGGCGGTCACCGCCGAGCCCGTCCCGCTCGAGACGATCATCGACGGCACGGGCCTGGAGGTGTCGGCGGTGCTCGCCTGCCTGCTGACGCTGGAGCTCAAGGGGCTCCTGCGTCAGCTCGCCGGTCGCCACTTCTGCCGCCAGGGACTCGTCGCCACGTGACCGGGCAGGATCGGGGTTCGGGCCACCGCGTACATTCCCGACCATGCAGGAGCCGGAAAAGCAGGAAACGACGGAGGAGCGGATCGTGCCGCCGGGGTACCGGGAGCACGAGCGCCTGGACGTGTACCTGACCCGCTTCCTGCACAACGCGACGCGCAACAAGGTGCAGCAGGGCATCCGGGACGGGCGGGTCGACGTGAACGGCGAGACCGTCCGCCGGTCTTCTCACCCGGTCCAGGCGGGAGACCGGATCGTGTGCCGGCTCCTCCGGCCCCCTCCGATGGAAATCGTCCCGGAGGCGATCCCGCTCCGGATCGTGTTCGAGG
>JAHEEH010000425.1:2111-2675 GCA_024640835.1 Bacteroidota bacterium | reverse complement strand
GTGCCGCTCTCCCACAACGCCGGTCGATGACGCGAGAGGTGACGGGAGGGTCGGGGCGCCTCGGTGTCCCGACCCCCCGGATTCGCCCTACCCGAATCCCGAGGGACCATGCTCGATAGCCGATCCCGGATCGTCCTGGCTCTGGCCGTTCTCCTGCTCTTCGTGATGTATGTCGCCCCGCTCTGGCGCATCCGGCTCGAAGCGCCCCAGTACCCCGAGGGCATCGGACTGCGCATCATGCTGTCCACCGTCAAAGGGCAGAAGCCCAACGACCTCAACAACATCAACAACCTCAACCACTACATCGGGATGAAGCGCATCGTGCCCGATGCGATTCCCGAGCTGCGGATCATGCCGTGGGCGGTTGGCCTGCTCATCGTGCTGGGGCTCGCCGCTGCCGCGAGCGGTCGCGCGTGGATGCTCACCCTCTGGGTGGGCCTCTTCGCGGTGCTCGCCGTCGCAGGACTGGTCGACTTCTGGTTGTGGGAATATGACTACGGGCACAACCTGGACCTGGAGCATGCCATCATCAAGATCCCCGGCATGTCGTACCAGCCGCCGCTG
>JAHEEH010000425.1:0-2101 GCA_024640835.1 Bacteroidota bacterium | reverse complement strand
GATCGGGGCGAAGCAGCTTCTGAATTTCAAGGCGCACTCGTGGCCGGGCATCGGAGGATGGGCGGCGATCGCGTCGCTCACGACCGGCATGGTCCTCGCGGCCGGTCGGATCCGGAGTCGTCTCCGCAGGGGGGCGGGCAGCAGGGCGGCAGCCGTCGCGGCGACCGCCTCGCTCGCGGCGCTTCTGCTCGGGGGATGCAGCCCGGGTCCGCAGCCCTTCACCTTCGGGGAGGACCAGTGCGCGCATTGCCGCATGACCATCGCCGACCCGGCCTATGCCGCGCAGGTCGTCACGACGACGGGCCGTGCGTTCAAGCTGGACTCGTCGGAGTGCCTGAGGGGATTCCTCGATTCCGGCAGCCTGGCTGCGCCGGACGTGCACTCCAGCTGGGTGACGGCGATCGATACGGAGAGCCTGGTCAAGGCCGAATCGGCCTGGTACGTGCAGAGCGTGTCGATCCGGAGCCCCATGGGGGGAGGCCTCGCGGCCTTCTCGACGCGTTCTGCCGCGGAATCAGCCGCGGCCGTCGACGGCAGGGTCATGGACTGGGATACCTTCCGTGCCGGCGGCGCGGCAATGAAGGTGCCGGGCCACGGCCATTGAAAGCAGCCGGGATCATAGCGATCGCGTCGCTGGTGATGTGGCCTGGAGCCTCACCCCGGACCGTAGCGGAGCCCGATACCGCGGAGGTGACGTGGGCCTCCTTTTCCATTTCCGACGCGGTGCGAAACGCGTCCCCGGGCGATACCGTCGTCGTGCCGGCCGGAACGTACCGCGAAGAGACGATTCTCGTCGACCGCCCACTGGTGCTCCTGGGCATGGACCGACCGGTTCTGGACGGGGAGGGGATGCGGGGTCTCGTGGAGGTGACGGCCGACAGCGTGACGATAAGCGGCTTCATCTTCCGGAACACGGGCATCACGTTCATGGAGGACCGTTCGGCCGTCCGCGTGAGCGGGGGGCGGGGGTGCACGATCCGGGACAACATGTTCGAGGAGACCTTCTTCGCTGTATACCTGGCAGCCGCCGAGGATTGCGTGGTCGCCGGCAACACGTTTCGTACGACGCCCGATCGCGAATCGAACGGCGGAAACGCGGTCCACTCCTGGCACTCGAAGAGACTGCTCGTCGAGGGCAACTCGATCTCCGGACACCGCGACGGCATCTACCTGGAGTTCACCGAGGACAGCCGGGTGCGCGACAACGTCTCGACCGACAACACGCGGTACGGCCTGCACTTCATGTTCTCCGACCGCTGCGCCTACGAGCGAAACCGGTTCGAGCGGAACGGCGCCGGCGTGGCGGTGATGTACACGGACGACGTCCAGATGCGGGGCAACGAGTTCCTGTCCACCTGGGGTGCATCGGCGTACGGGCTTCTCCTCAAGGAGATCAAGCGCGGTACCGTGGAGGGCAACACGTTCGCAGGGAACTCGGTGGCCCTGTTTGTCGAGGGGACGGATCACATGACCTTCGAGGACAACCGCCTGGAGGACAACGGCTGGGCCGTCAAGCTCATGGCGAATGCGACGGACAATGATTTTCTGCGTAACACGTTCCGGCGCAACACGTTCGATGTCGCAACCAACAGTCGGGCCGCCACGAGCCGGTTCGCGGACAACTACTGGGACCGCTACGAGGGCTACGATCTGGATCGTGACGGAACCGGTGACGTGCCCTTCCATCCGGTGCGGCTGTTTTCCGTGATCGTCGAGCGGTACGAGCCCGCGCTGGTCCTTCTCCGAAGCCCGCTGGTCGATGTCCTGGACGCCGTCGAGCGCGTGCTGCCCGTCCTGACGCCGGATGCCCTGATCGACTCCACGCCGAGCATGGCGCCGCCTCTCCTCACGGATGCCGCGCGTCCTGCGGCACGTCCCACCCCATGATTGCCCGCGTGCCCGATAACGAGCCCGTTCTCTCGATCCGGGGCCTGCACAAGGCGTTCGGGAAGCAGCCGGTTCTGACGGGGGTGGATCTCGCGTTCGCCCGCGGGGAGGTGGTGGCCGTCGTCGGGCCGAACGGGGCCGGAAAGACCACCCTCATCAAATGCCTGCTGGGTCTGGTCCGACCGGACTCCGGCCTCATCGAGGTGGGTGGCGA
>JAHEEH010000424.1 GCA_024640835.1 Bacteroidota bacterium | reverse complement strand
CGGCATCCTGTACCTGTTCGTTTTCGACCCGAGTCCGACGTGCAAAGGCGAGCGCACGACAGAGGTCTACACCTACGACATGTACGCCGGTCTGGACCCGAGTTGGCTGCACATGTTCACCATTTCCGAGATCAAGAAGCGTTGACAGCTGGCCATGACACCGAAAGAGTCACAGCTCCGGCCTGCCGGCCTCGGTTTCCTCTTCGATTCGACACCGAACGATTCTGTGGAGGCATCCCCGTGTGACCGGACGAGCGGTTCACGGAGTGAGGCATCGAGGTGTGGGCGGATTCCGTGCGCAACCTTCGGTGTGCTTCTGGCTGCGGTCTTTGCTCTCAGCGCGTCGGCTCAGACCGGTACGATAAGTGGACTGGTCACCCACCAGTCGACAGGCGACTTCCTGGCAGACGCCCAGGTCGTCATTCCGGGGACGACGCTCGCGGACGTGACGGACTCTACCGGCGCATTCACCATAGTCGGCGTACCGGCCGGCGCCTATGACGTGCGGGCCTCGCTTGCAGGATTCGGCGACGTGACCACCGCGGGTGTGGACGTGACGGCCGCATCAAACACCACCGTGTCCTTCCAGCTTGCTCTTGTGCCGCCCGGTCCAATGAGGCCGTTTGCAGAGCACCCGGCGAACCGATTCACCACGCCACAGGCGGCTGCGGCACAGGCGACGGAAGCCTTCCGGGGTTTGCTCGAAATACAGAACACGTACGGTATCGACTTCGGAGTGGATGCGGACAGTCTCAAGCGGGCCGTGCCGGGGAACCTCATACGAAGCTCGACGGCGGAAATCGACTCGCTGCTGTCCAGTTCGCCGACGCTCGTCCCGCACACGTCGAGCCGAGAGCGATACGTTGTACCGCTGGAGGTGGCAGGCAGGACACTGGCCACGGTTGAACTCGTGACCGAACCTCCGTACTGGGCCATCGCCAGGGTCGGCGCTTCTCGAGTCGCTTATCTCCTGAATCGTGTCAGGAATGTCGTCGGTCCGGTCGGAGTCGTTTCTCTTTCGTACATCGAGGTGCCCAATATCGGCGCGGAGATCCTGATCGTCGAGACCAGTGCCGGTTCGCGATTCTTCACGGATTACCCTCCCTTCACTCTCGACGTTGAGGTTTCAGAAGCCCTTTTGCTGAACCAGCTTCATTCGGACGCGCAGGATTTCCAGAATCAGTTCGGGCGCCTGATCCAGTATTACGGAGGACGGGTATTCTGATCGCTCCGTGAACGGGACGCTCAACCTGGCCGGAGAGCGGCACAGGCGGCCCGCTCACGCCGCCCTCTCTTCTTCCACCGCCTCCGGCCTGATCGCCCTGACGGCCTCGCGGAGAAACGTCGGGATCACCGCGTCGTGCGTGCGCTTGAGGAAGTCGGGCGACTCCAGGCGGTGCATGATGCGATCGTATTTCTCCAGGCCCACCCGTCCGATCACGGATTCGCGACGCTCCGGGCTGCGGAAGTGGCGGGTCATGCCCGGCGGGTCCGCTTCGGGGTGGAACTGCAGTCCGACGACCTCGGCGGACATGCGTATTCCCATCACGGCGCGTTCGAAGGGAACGTAGGGGCGCTTCTTCTCCACCGCGAGGACGGTGGCGCCCAGGTCGCGGAGCGCGGAAAGCCGCGGCTGGACCACCTGCCAGTGCCGGAAGTCGGCGGCGTAGAACGGGTCGTCCAGGTCGCGGAACAGCACGTCCCGGCGTCCGTCGGCGGTCGGGTGGACCGGGAAGACGCCGAACGACTCGCTCTTACGCGGGATGACGGAGGCCACGCCGAAGTGGCGGACCATCATCTGGAAGGAATGGCAGATGAAGAGGGCATGCCGGGGCGGGCCCTCGGACCGAGCGTTCCATCGCCAGAGGGCGTCCACCCAGTCGAACCACGCCTTCTCCCACGCCGTGCCCTCGCCCTCGAACGGGCTCCCCGGGCCGCCGGTGGAAAGGAAGATGTCGTACGAGAGGTCGGGGATCACGCCCCTGGAGCGGGTCTCGAAGCGGTCGACCTCCAGTGGAACGCCCCAGTGCGCGCGGTCCGCCGCTTGCAGCAGCTCGCTGATGGCCCTCATGCCCTCGTTGGGCGTGTCGTTGTAGAGGTCGACGATCGCGACGCGAACCGGAGCCGGCATGCCTGGAGGACTCGAGAGGATGGGGGGCCCGGGACGGGCCTAGAGGTAGCGGAGATTGAACATCGGCAGCGTGCCGCCGCCGGCCGTGACGTTCGCCAGGTTGGTCGACGACGTGCGCGTGAGGCATCCTCCGAGAAGCGGACCGTTCAGATACGGATCGAGATCGATGACCGTCGGGACCTCGGTCCAGCCGCCGTCCTTCGTGTGCACCAGGAAGGGTTCCCGGTGGATGTCCACCTTCTCCTGGACCACGTGGCCGGCCTGGAGGCCGCCGACGATGGCGTCGTCCCACTCCGCCTGGGTCGCCGCGAATCCGAGCGTCACGCCCGCGCCGCCGTACTCGTCGTTGGGCTTGATGACGAAGTACTCGCGGTTCGCGCGGATGAAGTGCACCAGGTCGATGGCCAGACCCCGGAAGGACGTCTTCTGCTCGCGGAGCAGGCGCGTCCACGGGATGTGGGCTGCGACGGCGTACTGCTGCTCCGGTGTGAGGACGTGGGTATAGCGGGCATCCGTCAGGAAGGCGAAGATGGCCTTCTTGTGCACGAGC
>JAHEEH010000043.1 GCA_024640835.1 Bacteroidota bacterium | reverse complement strand
CCGCGTCGGGTACGCGGATCCCGAAGTGATTATCGGCTACATGCCCGAATACAAGGATGTACAGGCGGAACTGCAGCGCGAGTTTCAGACACGCCAGGAGGCGCTCCAGGCCATGGCCGAGGACTTCCAGGCGGCCGTTGACCGGTACCAGAAGCAGCAGCCCCTCCTGACGGCCGAGCGCCGCGTCGAGCGTGAAAGGGAGCTCGCGACGCGTCAGACCGAGTTGCAGCAGTCTGCGGCGGCCCAGGACCAGGAGCTCGCGGCGACCGAGCAGCGTCTCATGGCGCCGCTTCTCGACCGGGTTCAGGCCGTGATCGATGACATCGCGGCCCAGAAGGGGCTGGACATGGTGCTTCGCTCGCCGACGCTCCTGTACGTGAACGAGGACCGCGTCGTCAACATCAACCTCGACATCGCGAAGGCGCTCGGGATCGAGATCTCGGAAGAGGACGCAGCCCAGAACTGATTTCGGCGTTTGGCGCCGGACGGAGGCGGGCATCCGGACAGGTGCCCGCCTCTCGTTTTTTCGGGCAGTGCGCCCGATCGGTATATTCGCCCTCACTGCAATTCGAGCGCCGAAATGAGCACGCGTATCCGCACGGTATCCGATGTTCTGGACGTCAAACGTATCACGACGCAGACGCTCCAGGAGATGAAGGTCGCCGGGATTCCCGTGGCGATGCTCACGGCATACGACTTCACCTCGGCGCGCATTCTCGACGGGGCCGGAATAGACGTGCTGCTGGTAGGGGACTCGGCGAGCAACGTGATGGCGGGCCATGAGACCACGCTGCCGATCACGCTGGAGCAGATGATCTACCATGCACAGTGCGTGGTGCGCGGGGTGCAGCGGGCGCTCGTGGTCGTGGATCTGCCGTTCGGGTCCTTCCAGGGCAACTCCCGGAAGGCGTTGGCTTCGGGCATCCGGGTCATGAAGGAGTCCGGGGCGCACGCGGTGAAGCTGGAGGGTGGTCAGACCATCGTGCCGTCCGTGGAGCGACTGCTCGAGGCCGGCATTCCCGTGATGGGGCACCTCGGACTCACCCCGCAGAGCATCTACCGGTTCGGGACCTACAAGGTGAGGGCGGAGGAAGATGACGAAGCCGACAGGCTTCGTGAGGACGCGATCCTGCTCGAGCGGGCGGGCTGCTTCGCCATCGTGCTCGAAAAGATCCCGGCCGCGCTGGCCACCGAGGTCTCCCGGAGCCTGTCGATACCGACCATCGGCATCGGAGCCGGCGGGGGTTGCGACGGGCAGGTACTCGTCACCCACGATGCGCTGGGGCTGTCGACGGATTTCAACCCCCGCTTCGTGCGACGGTATGCGCACCTGGACCGGGCCATCGCCGAGTCGGTGCAGCGATACATCGAGGACGTGCGTGACCGCGCGTTTCCCACGGACGAGGAGAGTTACTGAGTCGTGCCGGACAAGCCGCTCATCCTCGTCTGCAACGACGACGGGATCGACGCGCCGGGCATCGCCGCCCTTGCCGCGGCGATGGACGGCCTCGGGGAGGTGCGTGTCGCGGCACCGGTGCACGAGCAGTCGGCCGTCGGCCACGCCATCACCGTCCGCGATCCCGTCCGTGCGTTCCCGTGGCCCTTCCGTGGTCCCTCGGGTTCGATTCCGGCCCATGCCGTCACCGGGACTCCGGCCGATTGCGTCAAGCTCGCGATCGACAAGCTGCTGCCGCGTGTGCCGGACCTGGTCGTGTCGGGCATCAACCAGGGACCGAACACCGCCGTGAACGTGATCTACTCCGGGACGGTGAGCGCCGCCACGGAGGCCGCCATCCTGGGAATAGACGCCGTGGCGGTTTCCCTGTGCCGCTGGCGCGGTGGCGATTTCGAGGCGGCCGGCCTCGTGGCCCGGAGCATCGCCGAATCCGTGCTGAAGAAGCGTCTGCCGCCCGGAATCCTGTTGAACGTCAACATTCCCGATCTTCCCTACGACCGGATCCTGGGAGTCCGCGTCACGCGACAGGCGAAGGCTCGGTGGGAGGAGTCGTTCCACGAGCGGCGGGATCCGCTGGATCGACCGTACTACTGGTTGACCGGTGAATTCGTGAACCTGGATGAAGGAGAAGACACGGACCTGGGAGCCATCGACGCGGGCTATGTCTCGGTGACTCCCATCCACCACGACATGACGGCGCACGAGCACATCGTGCCTCTGCGCGATTGGACCTGGACCGAGAAACACTGAGCGGAATGGAACTACAGGACGGCATGCGGGAAATCAAGGTCGAACTGGAACGTGTGGATGATGCGTTCCACTTCGTCGCACGCAACGCGGACGGATTCGAGGTCCACGTGGATGACGCCACGGCCCGGGAAGACGGCGTCGCGCGGGGCGCGGGGCCGATGCAGCTTGTGCTCATGGGACTTGCAGGGTGCAGCGGGGTGGACGTCGCCTCGATACTGGGAAAGAGTCGAAGCCGGGTGGACTCGCTCCGCATCCTGGTGACCGGCGTTCGCGCCCGTGGAGTCGTCCCTTCGCCCTACCTCGCATTCCACATGCATTTCGAACTCACGGGCGAGATCGAGGCCCGTCGCGTGGAAAGGGCGGTCAAGCTGAGTGTGGAGAAGTACTGTTCGGCCGCGGCCACGCTGCGTCACGCAGGCCCGATCACGGCGAGCTACTCCGTGAACGGGGAACGATTCGAGACGGACGTGCGGATGGGACCCGACGCGTAGGAAGCGTCAGGGGTCGAGCACCCAGATCTTCATCTCGAAACGGCGATCGTGGTCGACCTCGTACCCGTCCGACACCATGCGCCAGGAGCCCTTCGGCAGGTCCACGCGGTCGAAGACGATCGAGGCCTTGCCCGGGTTCGCAGCGACCAGGAGGCGTCCGCCGACGAGCCATGCCAGTCCGGACGGTGCGCTGGAGCGCGTGAAGCGCACCCAGTCCTCGGGCACGGCCGTGCCGATGCGCAGCACGTCACCGTAGGGGCTGAGTCGAAGTCGGATGAGGCCTCGCCACCATGCCAGCATCGCGGCATGATCGACGGCTCCCTCGGCGGCCGTTCCCCCCACGTCTTCCCAGACGAAGCGGTTCGGTGCCCTGAGATTGTACGTGTCGTCCCGGCCCTTGAAGTGGATGGGGCCGCCGGCCACGTCGCGGACGAATTCCTCGTCGGGGGCAAGCCCCTTGCTGCGGACGATCTCCGATCCCCCGTGCAGCACGACGGGACCGAGAGAGGTCAGCAGTATGCCGGCCGCCAGGCGGTACGCTCCCTCCCGGATCCCGCGACGCCCGTCATGATCGTGGAGAGCATACCGGTCGGCGAGGGTCCAGTTGTCGTGGATGTCGATGTACCCGATGCCGGAATTCGGGGTCGGTTCCTCGTCGTACCGATTGGCGATCGCGCGCATGACCGCATCCCGGAGGTCCGTTCGCCCACCGGCGAAGCCAAGGTCCGAGACGTCGAATGGGCTGCCCTGAATGGCGTTGCGGGTCTCGTCCTGGAAGAAGGTGATGGGGGCATCCGCCTTGTACCATGCCCAGTCCGGATTCGCGGTCACATCGGGGTCCGACGGAGCAATCCACGGCTCGCCATAGAGGATGAGATCCGCGGGGAGCTCGCGGCGAGCGAAGCGGAGGGTCTGCTCGTCGATCTGCCCGGCAAGATCGATCCGGAAGCCGTCAATGCCGAACTCGTCGACGAACGAGCGCAACTGGTCGACGATCCAGCGCTGGACCATGGGTCGATCCTCCGACTTGACCTCGTTGCCGAAGGGACCCACATGGTTCAGCGAGTCATCCGTTCGGAAATAGTAGGCCCGATCGATGCCGTTGAAGGTCAGGGCGAGGTCGCGCCCGTCCATGTTCTCCCCGGTGTGGTTCGGGACCACGTCGATGACCACGGCGATGCCCCGATCATGGAAGGCATTGACGAGAGCCTTGAACTGGACTCGTTCCGTTCCGAATTCGGTGCCCTTCGTGCGGTACCTCGACTCGACGGCGAACGCGTGGGTGGTGCGATAGCCCCACTGGTAGTTTTCGTTCGCAATGCCCATTTCCTGCGCGAACGGGTCCTCTCCGAGATCCGCGCTCCAGGCCTCGTCCGGATAATGGAGGTACTCCTGCACCGGCATGAGGTGCACGACGTTGATGCCCAGATCCACCAGGTGGTCGAATCCGATCGGCTCGCCCCGGGAGTTCCTGAGCCCGGGCGTGGCCATGGCCGCGAAGGTGCCGCGGTCCTCTTCCTCGACGGGCAGCAGGTCGGTGAAGTCCTGAACGTGCACTTCGTATGCCACGACGCTCTCCATCGGAGGTCTTCCGCCCTTGACCGCCCGAGGAGGCGTATCGGGTCTCCAGACTCTCGACTTGCCGAAGGAATCGAGACTGACCCGGGCGTACGGATCGCCCACGTGAACCGGGCGCGGCCCGGCGAAGACATCGCCCGGATCCGCTGGGGCCACGATGGCGAAATCGTAATACAGTCCGTGATGATCCCCGGTCTGTATCGTCTCCCAGACCCCGTCCACGTCACGATCCATGTCGAAAACCGCCGCCGCCTGGTCGGGCGTGTGGTACGACTCGTAATAGACGTACAGGCGTACCGAGTGGGCGCGGGGGGCGAACAGCCTGAAGGCGGTCTCGGAGCCGTCCGAGGAGACGACCGCACCCAGCGGTTTCGCCGAGTACAACGACCTGAACCAAGGATCGCGCCGGACGACGGTCTGCAGGCCGGCAGTCGGGATTCCGACGAAGTGCACCCGCCAGGGGTCCAGGGCCGTTTCGGGTACGACGAGAGTCTCGGACGCGGTGACGGGAAGCACGGATTCCACCGGAATCTCCCGTCCCGTTCCGTCCGTCACGCGCCACTCGGCGGGGTCTAGAGGGCGCACGGCACCGGAGAGCCATGCACGCACGGCCCTGGGACCGTGGATTTCAGCGCGCAGGCGGGCCGGTACCTCCTGGCCGAAGGCCGTCTGCCGGGGGAAAAGCAGGCTCAGGGCGAGACCGGCCAGGATCGGAAACGAACTACGAGTCGGGCTCTGGAGCCCGGTTCTGAAGTCCCTTGGCGCCATCGATGTGCACCTGCAGGTGGGGGAACGGAATTTCGATGTCCGCGGAACGCAGGGCCTCTCGCACCCTTTCCACGTATTCGTAGCGCACGGGAAGCTCGGAGTGCGGATCGATGATGTAGAATCGAAGCACCATGTCCACGCTCGATTCACCCATCTGCGTGACGACGACGGAAGCGGGCCGGCCGTGATCCACGCGGTCGTCCGCCTCGGTCAGTTTCAGAACGACCTGCCGCGCCTCGTCCGGGTACTCACGGTACGCGATGCCGAACGGAATCTCGATGCGGAGCGAGTTCCGCATCGTATGGTTGAGGAGCTTGTGATTGATGACCAGAGCATTGGGGAGGATCATGACCTGGTCGTTCATGGTCCGCAGGCGTGTGGATCGCAGCGTGATCTCGTCCACGACACCGAACGTGCCGTCGACCTCGATCTGATCCCCGATACGGAACGGCCGGTCTACGAGGATCGTGATGCCCGCGATGAAGTTCTCGAGCGTGTCCTTCGCAGCGAAACCGACCGCGATCCCCGCAATGCTGAGACCCGCCAGCAGGGCCGTCACGTCGATCGAAAACTGAGCGGCGACCATGATGCCGATCAGGACGGCGGACGCGACCCGAAGGGTCTTCAAGGCAAGGCTCGCAATCCCCGGGTTGATCCGGTCGGACCGCGTGAGCACGCGGTGGAGCAGGTGGCGAAGGGATCGATAGATCGCGTAGAGCACCGCCGCGACGATGATGGCGCTCAGCAGTCGCGGTATGAAGTCGGTCGCCATCTGGACGAGGACTTCCAGTGCCCGGTTGGCCTCGGGCAGGAGGCGTCCCGGGTCTTCCAGGATGGGCCCCATCACGGAGCTCGAGTCCCCGGTCGCGGCCGTCGTGTCGGCGGCGACCGCCTGGGGAGCGGACGGGACGGTCTGCCCCACGAGCAGAGCGATATGCGCGATGCGATCGGTCAGAAGAGGCCCGTGGCTGCGAACAAGGTGTTCTTCAGGAGCATGGCGATGGTCATCGGACCAACGCCGCCGGGGACGGGTGTGATCCAACCCGCAATGGGAGCCACCCCCTCGAAATCGACGTCGCCGCACAGCCGATATCCCCGGTCGCGGGACGGGTCGCCCACGCGATTCATGCCGACGTCGATGACCGCCGCGCCGGGTTTGACCATTTCCGCCGTGACGAATTCCGCTCTTCCGATGGCGGCGATGAGAATGTCGGCGGATCGTGCAACCGCCGGAAGATCCACCGTGCGGCTGTGACAGACGGTGACGGTCGCGTCGATGCCCTTCTGGACCAGCAGGTTGGCCATGGGCTTTCCGACGATGTTCGACCGGCCGATGACCACGGCGGAGCGGCCGCGGGTCTCGACCCCGGAGCGCTTCAGCAACTCCATGATGCCGGCAGGGGTCGCCGGACGGAAGCCCGGTTCCCCGATGACCAGGCGTCCCACGTTTTCCGGATGGAAGCAGTCGACGTCCTTCGCCGGCGACACGGCGCGAAGCACCTTCTGTTCGTCGATATGGTCGGGAAGTGGCAACTGCACCAGGATGCCGTCGACCGAGGCGTCTTCGTTGAGCGAACGGATGATCTGCAGGAGGTCAGCCTCGGACAGATCCGCGCCGTAGGTCAGCGTCTCGCTGTCGATCCCGGTCTCTGCACAAGCCCTGTTCTTGCCCCGCACGTACGAGGCGGAGGCGGGGTCTTCGCCTAACAGGACGACCTTCAGGGAGGGGGCCCGACGGCCCGCGGCCACGTGCTCTCGGACGTGATCCGCCACTTCCAGCCGGATCGTGGCAGCGATGGCCTTTCCGTCTATGATCTGGGTCACGGAGGTGTTGGCTGCGGTGGGTGGGGAGAGTGGGTCGGATGCCGACCGCATGGGGGAGCCGGTCCGCTCGAAACTAGGGCATGCGCCCCGTGAGGGACAGTCCGCGGAGGGCGGAGACGCCCGGAAGGAGGGCGCTTTCGCGGGGTGTTCATACGGTGTGTCCCGTGGCACGGCGCGCCCGGCGAGGCTTGACAGGGGGTCGGAAACGGCTGTATCATACAGGTCTCTACGACGCGGGTGTAGCTCAGTGGTAGAGCATCACGTTGCCAACGTGAGGGTCGTGAGTTCAAATCTCATCACCCGCTCCGGGCCCTGGATCGTTCGATCCGGGGCCCTTTCATTGGTGGCCACCCCGGTGGAGCAGGAGGTCGGCCACGACGGGACGATGATCGGACGGATGTCGACCCTCACGGACCACGTCCAGCGCTTCGGCCGAGAGCACGTCCCACCGGTCGGACACGAAGACGTAGTCGATCCGTGGACCGGTCCGGTCCGAGGGCTCGAACCCCGTGAAGGTGTCCGCCGGGCCGACACGCCCCGCCGCCGCCCAGGCATCCTCGAGACCCGAACCGCTCAGGATCCCGTAGGCCGTCGTGGTATCGACCGCGTTGAAATCTCCCATGACGATAACGGGCGTCTCGCTTCGGTGCGGATTGAAACGGTCGACGAGCAGTTCGGCGCTGTGGATCCTGGCCTCTGATCCGACGTGATCGAAGTGGGTGTTCACGACCAGGAGTTCGCGGCTTCCGGAATCGCGCAGCCGGAGCCACGTGGCAATGCGCGGAAGCGCGGCGTCCCAGCCGCGGCTCCCTGCCGAATCGGGACGCTCCGACAACCAGAGCGTCCCCTGTTCCAGGAGGTCGAACCGATCCCGCCGAACGAGGACGGGCGAGAACTCGCCGGCGTTCGCGCCGTCATCACGCCCGACACCGTACCGATCGAAGCCGGGCAGGGCAGATTCCAGATCGAGGACCTGTCCGTGGAGCGCCTCCTGCAGGCCGACGATGTCGGGATCGAGGCTGTCGATGATGGAGATCACCCAGTCCCTGCGATTCGCCCAGGCGTCCACCCCGTCACCGGGATTGTCGAACCGGATGTTGAAGGTCACCACCCGGACAGGTTCCTCCGGCGGAGGGCTGCAGGCGAAGAGCAGGACGAGGGCGAAGGGGGCGGTGCGCAGAAGGTTCATGGCAGGAACCAGGGGATGATTCCTTCGCGGCGTGCGGTCAAGAGACCGAAGGCCGCGAGCACCACGGCAAAGACCCCTGTCGTGAGGAACGGGCTGCCCGCCGTCCGGGCGGCAAGCAGCGCGGCGGCGGCCGCGAGCGCCAACCGGCCGTGCACGAGATAAGGCCGGACGATGGACCGCCAACCGACGCCGGCCAGTCGCAGTGAAACGACGATCTGCCCCAGTCGCACGAGGGCGCCGGCCGATCCCAGGACGACGAGGGTCGTGCGTACCGATCCGGTCGATCCGCCGACGACCAGGGCCGCGGCGATGACGACGAGCATGACCGAGTTGACGGCAAGGTCCGCGCGCTGGCTTTCAAGGACGTCGAAGATTCTCGTCAGCGGCGAGGCAATGCTCGTGAACAGCACCCACGCGGCGATCCAACCCGTGTAGATCCCGGCCTGTCTCCATGCGGCTCCGAACAGTACCTCGAAGACGTCGGGACCCGCAACGGCGACCGACACGACCGGAAGAAAGGCGACGAGCACCAGGCGTCCGTGCACGGCCGAGGCCAGCGCGGGAAGCTCTCCGAGGGCCGAGGCTTCCGCAGCGCGGACGAAGAAGACCTGGCCGATGGCAGCGGCCAGGAGGGCGAGCGGGACGTAGAGCACGTTGAAGGCCTGTCCGAATTGACCGAGCACCTCGCGGTCGAACCAGAACAGCAGAAGGAGGAAGGGCAGGCGGGTCGCAAGGGCCGCGACGAGCGTCGCGGGCGCGCTGTAGACTGCGAACCGGCGATAACGATGAGCGGCATGGCGCAGGCCGGCGCGGCTGAATCGGCCCGGCACGCGCCGGAGATCGGAAAGGGCAGCCGACCCACCCACCAGAGCCGCCAGCCCGTGTCCTATGCCGAAGCCCGCGATCAGGCCTCCCGTACCCGCCGATCGCAATCCGGCCAGGATCCTGACCGCCGTCATTGTCGCGGACTGGGTTACGGTCGCACCCGAGATCCGTCCGAATCGCTTCCGCCTCGTCAACCACAGCTCGGCAATCTTGGAGAGTCGCATGGCAACGAGAAGAACCGGTACGGTCCACAGCCAGTCGGCCAGACCGGGTTCGCCCACGAGAGACGTGACGGGTCCCCGGAAGACGACCAACAGGAGGGTCAGTGCCACCACGCATGCTCCTGTCACGAGGGCCACGCCAAGGACGTCGCGTGCCTCGTCGTCGGACTCGGGAAGCACTATGGCGTCCTCGTAGCGGAGGGACGACACGGGGATCAGGATGCCCACCACGGCCACGACAAACTCGTAGAGACCGAAGTCGGCCGGGGTGTACAGTCGCAGGAGGACGATCTTGGCGATGTACCCGATGAAGAAGGCCGCCGCGCTGCCGGAGAGCAGCGTGAGCACGGGGCCGCGAAGCCCGTCGACATGTCCGTTCCGTGGATCTCCGGTCCG
>JAHEEH010000423.1 GCA_024640835.1 Bacteroidota bacterium | reverse complement strand
CGTCGTCCGCGTCGGATCCGAAGTTGTTCCACAGCCCCAGGCTGATCGCGGGTATGACCACGCCTGACGTACCGAGTCGCCGAAACGGCATGCCCCGATACGGGGCCTCCTTGTCCCGGTGCGAAGCTGTCGCCATCAGTCGGCCCTGTCGAAGCGGGATACATACGCGCGAATCGAATCACGATGGCGCGTCGATCTGCGGGGGCGCAATGTCCAGATCAGAGATCCCCGCCCGGCACGCGGTACTCGGGTCCCGGCCTGCGGAAGACACAATGCTCGGATGCGGAAGGCGAACGGAGCACCGAGTCCGGGTCTGCGATGAAGGCCGCCACCAGCGCCATGGCGCATCCGTCACCGCCCCACTGCTGGGTCGGAAGATGTCCCTCGCCCCTGACCGTGACGACCCGGCTGCGGGCCAGGGTCTCCGCTGCGGCCCGTCCCCACTTTGGTGGAGTGGCGGGATCGAACTCGCCGGCGAGGATGAGGGTGGGCACCGCGCTGACGACCGGGGCCGCCTCTCGGTCCGGACGGGGGGGAACGTCCCAGGCCTCGCACACCGCCGGATCGACCACCGCCGACTCCATTCCGCCGAGGACCGGGGCGGGCCCCGGTGAGGCGGCCCGGTCGCTGAACGGCAGCGCCTCGCTGCACCAGACGGACAGCCGCATGCCCCAGGCGAAATCGCTCGACCCGGACGACCCTCCGGCCACCCCGGCGATGAGGGCGGAGTCGGCTTCGGCGATCGCGTTCATGAGATAGGGCGCCATCACGATCCCGGACGGAGAGCCCGGATCCACGAGTGCGGCCAACTGCGGACCCTCGAGGACGATGGGCGATCCCCCGTCTGGCGTCTGCACCGCGATCGGATCGCGCGAGGCGGCCTCGATCGCCCGGAAGAAGCGTGCACCGAGATCCGGGTACGCCGACCGGCACGGTTCCCGCGCTTCGCAGTCCCGGATGATCGCCTCGAGCGCCGCCTGGAAGTTCCGTGCGCTCTCATCGTCGTATCTCGCCTGCGGCGGCAGCGGTGAGTCCAGCACCATGGCGCTCACGCTGTGCGGGAAGTCACGTGCGAAGGCGAGCGCCACGCGGGTCCCGTACGACACGCCGTACAGGACCCATTGCTCGACGCCGAGTACGGATCCCAGGTCCGCGACGTCGGCGGCAATGGCCGCAGAGTGATAGGCGCTCGGATCGATTCCCCGCTCCGTCAGCTGGTGGCGGCAGACCTTCGCGGCTTCCACCTGGCGCTCCAGGCGCTCCGCGTCGCTGCCGGAAGCGGCGTTCGCTTCCACGTACTCCGGGCAGTTGAGCGCCGGATCCGCGTACCGCGTTCCCCGTTGCCCGAGGACCACGAAGTCACGATCGCCCGTCCACGGGTACGCGCCGGGAAAGGCGGCGGCCGACAGCCCGCTCGTTCCGGGACCGCCGGACAGGTACAGAACCGGATCCAATCGGCGGTCCCGCGAATCTGCGTGGATGATCACGACCGGCAGCCGGACCTCCGGAGAAGCCTCGCGCCCCCGGTGCTCGGCCACGACGACGTACCCTCGGGTGGCACGAAAGGCGGAGGGAATCTCCACCGGAAACCCGGCGTCCCCCGGGACGGCTTCGAAACGTGGGACCGCCGGCTCCTGAGCCGACAGACCCGGGACGACCAATACCGTCAGAAGGCATACGAACCGGGAGCGTCGCAAGCATGTCGCGCCCCCGACGGCGCACGACGGAGGCATCGCTCAATCCCGAAGCGGGAACAGGACTTCGCCGCTCTCCATCTCCGGGGCCCCGACCACCTGGTATGCCTCCGGAATCGACAGGGCCAGCTCCGATGCCCGGAACGCGGCCGCCGACTCCTCGGAGTCCCACAGGTACACTCCCGCGTATTCGCCCGGGCCGGCCCGCCGCACGTAGTACTTCTGGATCAGGCCCGGGATCGCCCGAAACCGCGGAGCACGCTCGTGTGCGATCCGGAGCAGTTCTTCTTCGGTGAGGTCGGTTCGAAACTTCACGGTCTGCAGGATCATCTCTCCTCCGTTTCAATGTCGATCGAACGCACGACTATAGAGGGATTCCCGTCGAAGGTGAACCTCTCGCCCCTCGGAGCGATCCGGGTGGCTCCCGGAAGCCGACGATCGCCCTGCCGGCGGAGCACGGCTCTGGTTACTCTTGCAGCGTTACCCGGACCGCCGGCGTCCCACGTACCGACCGAGGAGTTTCACATGCCCGTCCCGCCCGCCTACTCCCCGTTCGAGATCTTCGCGCCGGCAGACACGCCCGATATGCCGAGGCCGCGCGTATTCATCGCCCCGCCGCGCTACATCCAGGGACGGGGCGTCCTGCACGCCACCGGGCGCTACCTGTCGCTCCTGTCCGCGAAGCGTGTCGCGCTGCTGATGTCGGAGCGGGGCCATCGGACGGCGGGCCGCGATGTCGTCGCGAGCCTGCAGGGCGCCGGGATCGAACATCTCCCGAGGAGGTTCGGCGGGGAATGCTCGCTCGAGGAGATCGAGGCGCATGCGGCGGCCCTCGCGGGCGAAAAGATCGACGCGCTGATCGCGGCCGGCGGAGGAAAATGCATCGACGCCGGGAAGTCCATCGCGTACCGGCTCGACGTTCGGCCGTCATCGCGCCCACCCTGGCCTCGAACGACGCGCCCTGTTCGGCGCTCTCGGTCCTCTATTCCGCGGACGGC
>JAHEEH010000422.1 GCA_024640835.1 Bacteroidota bacterium | reverse complement strand
CCTCCTTCACCAGGACACGCACGCCCCTCGCCTCCGCATCCCGCCTGGCGGCGTCGAACGCGGCGTGCACGCGCGGATGGACGATGGACTGGATGCGGGCAAGCGCTTCGTCGTCCCCGAAGACCACGGACGCCACGAAATTGCGATCCAGACGCCCTTCCGCATCATAGCAGCGCGGTCCGAAGGCCTCGGTGAGCTCCGCGCGGGCCTCCGGATCGTCCTCGAGAATGCGCTTGCCGACGGCGTCGGCGGAAAACACCGCGGCACCCCGCTCTTCGAGCAGCCTGCACACGGTGCTCTTCCCGCTGCCGATGCCCCCGGTCACGCCCAGCGTCTTCATGGGATCGAACGCCTCAGAAGGTCCATTGCATGGTGACGGCCAGATTCGGAATCAATGTACGGGTGCCCCGCGACGCGGCGCGCCGTATGACCTCCTCCGATCCCTCCGGAAGGTCGCCGTAGAGTTTCGCCGAGACGCGCTGGACGGTCATCCAGCCGTCGAAGCGCAGGAACGCACCGCTCCTGAGCGGGACCACCACCGCGCAGGTCGGACCGATCTGCATGATGGTTCGCCGCCCGGGGCGACTGATCGTGGTCGTGACGGGCCGACCCTCCGGATCCAGGAGGATGGAGCCGTCCTCACCGGTCCGCTCGTAGCGGACCGTCGCGGACCGGTCGAAGTCGGTCCGCATGAAGAACCGGGCGCCGATCTCCCCCGTCATCCGGGAGCCGGTTCTCAGCCGGATCCAACCCCCGTAGGTCCGGAGGGTGTCGTACGGGATTTCGGCGAACACGTCCTCCAGGAACCGCCCCAGGCGCAGGTCGGAGTAGCGGGCGTCGGCTGCGAGGCGTGCCCCTTTTCCGAGATCCTGCTCGAGCGAGAAGTCGTACCGCATCTCGCGCGCCGCCTGGTCGGTGGGCTGCCGGCCCGGCAGCACGAAGTCCTCCACCGTGTACGTGGCGCGCACCTCGGACGAGAGCTCCATGCGCGTCGCACGCGACGGTCTCCAGCGGACGGCCGGTCGGAGGCGGATGCTCTTCTGCACGTTGTTCTCGGCCGAGCGGGCGGACTTCAGGTAGACCGTGTGGTACCAGGTGCCGAAGAGCTGGAGGTCGACGTCCACGGTGCGATCGACCCGGTACAGCATGCCCACGCGGCCGCTGTAGAAGGCCTCGTCCCGGTCGTCGGAGTTGATGACCGGCGTGTCCTGCCGGATCCCGTTGGCAGAGCCGTCGGCCTGGAGGATGATCCGGCGCCCGACGGGCACGCGCACGTCCATTCGCAGGGTGACGAAGCCCCGGTCGTAGTCGGCCTGGCGAAGGAGATCCCGCTTCTGGGCCGCCTGTGGACCCGGCAGATCGTCCTCGTTCGAGAGCGTCCGGCGCTCCGTCTCGGCACCGCCCTCGATCGACGTGCGGAGCTCCACGCCTCCCTTCGCGTACCGGGCGTTCACCTCTGCCTCCGCCGACTGGCGCCGGAAGTCGGTGTCGAAGAAGAGGGCTTCGGTCGGAGCGCGACGCGTACGGATCGCGCGGTCGTTGGCCGACAGGATCACCCGGGAGCCGAGCGTGAAGCCCTCGGCCACCGGCGCGTCCACCCTGAGGGTGGCCGTCATCGTGTCGCTGCGCGTCGATTCGATCGACTCCGCCGCGCGGGACAGGGCCTCGTCACGATTCAGGAAGGAGGCCGCCTGGTAGGCGTCGCGGCGGACGGAGGCCACGAAAACCTCCGCCTCCACGGTCGTCCGCTCGAACGTGCGCCCGGCATCCGCTCGGAGGCGGACGGCTCCTGCCCGGCGTGGCTGGATCCGGTGCCAGTCCGCGCTCCCGGCCGCCTCGACGGAATAGCCTCCCACCTCGCGCCGGGGAACGTCCAGCCGGAATCCGACTCCCGGTCCCACATCCGTCCGCATCGGCGTGGGCTCTCCGGGCACGGATGCTCCGGGTCGCCGGTCCATCACCACGCCGGCCGAGGGCTCCAGCCTCAGCCCCCGGAACGGCTCCCACAGCAGGCCGCCGGCCAGGGACTGCGCCAGGACCCGGCTCAGGCTGTACCAGTTGGACCGACCCCGCACGACGAGGCGCACCGGGGACCGGGCCGCCTGCATGGCGTCCAGGTGCAGGGCGTTCTCGTCGCGGAAGGAGAGCCTGTCGTCGAAGAGCAGGTAGGCGTCGGACCGGAACTCCTCGGAGACGTCCAGGCGCCATCCCGCGACAGGCACCGACAGCACCATCCCGCCGGACCATCGGTACCGGTTCACGTCGCGCTCGAAGCCGGCCCGGTACTGTCCCGCCTGTCGTGCGGAGGCAGGCAGCACGGCGGCGAGCCCGACGAGGGCGACCGCCACGACGGGGGGCAGGCGGGAAAGAGGCACGGTGCGCGATCAGCCGGGAGGCCAGCTCATCTTCCGACCTCCCAGGACGTGCAGGTGAATGTGGAATACGGCCTGCTGAGCGTCCGGGCCGCAGTTGAATACGGCCCGCCACCCGGTGCCAAGCCCTTCGGAGGCGGCCACCTTCTTCGCGACGAGAAACAGGCGGCCGACGAGCTCCGCGTCCCCGGGCTCCAGGTCGTCCAGGGTCGGTATGGGCTTCCGGGGGACCACCAGCACGTGGGTCGGCGCCTGGGGATCGATGTCCCGGAAGGCCACGATCTCGTCGTCCTCGTACACCAGGTCGGCCGGAATCTCCCG
>JAHEEH010000042.1 GCA_024640835.1 Bacteroidota bacterium | reverse complement strand
GACGGTGCCACCCGGGCTGCGCGTCTTTCTCGACTGCGGGGACCGGCACGCGTGCGACTTCGAGTACATCCGGACCGAGATCGACTACGTGGACCACGTCCGGGACCGGACGCAGTCCGACGTCCACCTCCTGGTGACCACCGAGGGCACGGCATCGGGAGGACGTCTGTATACGCTGGCCTTCCTGGGCCAGGGGGCCTTCCGGACACTCTCCGACACGCTCACCGTTTCCATTCTGGGCTCGGACACGGGCAACGAGCAGCGGGAGAAGCTCACGCGGATGATTGCCGTCGGGCTGACCCCGTTCCTGGCCCGGACGGCGCTGGCCGGGAGGATCCGGGTCGGCGTGGATCGGAACGGGCATGACGTCGAGCAGGTCGCGCCCACGGAGGATCCGTGGAAGGCCTGGATCTTCAGCCTCGGGTACTCGGGGTCGTTCGAGAGCGAGGAGAGCACCACGCGGTTCTCGTCCCGGGGCGACGTGTGGGCGAACCGGACCACGGAGGAGTGGAAGGTGCGCCTGGGATCGCGGGTCCGGTACGAGGTGGAGAAGTACGAGGTCGAAGACGGACAGGAGAAGGACGAGCAGCTCGACGGCAACCTGACCGCGTTCGTGGCGGCGAGCCTGGGTCCGCAGTGGTCGCTCGGCGCCTCCGCGCATGCGAATACCTCGTCCCGTGAGAACACCGACTATTCGGTCAGCGCGGGTCCCACGATCGAGTACAACATCTTCCCGTACGCCGAGTCCACGCGCCGGGAGCTCCGGCTCCAGTACCGCGTCGAGGCCGAGTACGTGCGGTACGGGGAGCGGACCAAGTATCTGCTCGACGAGGAAACCCTGCTCTCCCACGGATTCGAGGTGCGGCTGGACCTCCGACAGCCGTGGGGCAGCTCCGGGGGAAGTTTCGAGCTCAAGCACTACCTGACGAACTTCGACAAGTCCAGGCTCAAGTTCTATTCGATCGAAATCGACGGTGGGATCAACGTGCGGATCGTTCGGGGGCTGAGCGTGCGGATGGAGGCCGGGGTCGAGTTCATCCACGACCAGTTGTACCTGCCCGAGAGCGACGCGAGCGACGTCGACATCCTGCTCGGGCGCGTCAGGCTGCCCACGGACATCGCGTTCCAGCTGGAAGCGGGGCTGTCGTACACGTTCGGCTCGATATTCAACAACGTCGTGAACCCGCGCTTCGGCTTCTGAGCCACGCGGTGGGTGGGGATCCTACGCGGTTTCCGGGGAGCGCCCGATGGACCGGATCCGACCGGGCGCGTACGCTGACGACGCACGACAGCGAGGCGCTGCGCCGGCGACCCCAGGACTCGTCCGGCTGCAGGGTCTTTCATGGTGAGGAGCCCGTCGCCCGGAGGCGGCGGGCTCCTGTTTTCCGGCGCGCTATCTTCGGGGTGACCCAACCCCAGGCGAACGATGGCGGCACAGAGACGACTCGGCGTAGGCTTCATCGGCAGCGGCTTCATCGCCCGTTTCCACATCCAGGCGTGGCAGGCCGTCAGGGATGCCGACGTGCTGGGGATCTACAGCCCCGACGGGGAGGGAGCCGAGTCCGCGGCCCGACTCGCGCGGGATCTGCGCGTGGGAGAAGCGCGCGCGTATGCCTCGATAGCGGACATGGTCCGGGATCCGGCGATCGACTGCCTGTGGCTGTGCGCGCCGAACCACGCCCGCGTGGAGAACATGGAGGAGATCGTGCATGCCCTGAAGACCACCGGCGGGTCGCTGACGGGCATCGCGTGCGAGAAGCCGCTCGCCCGGAACGTCGCCGAGGCGAAGCGCATGGTGGAGCTGATCGAGGAGTCGGGCATCCTCCATGCCTACCTGGAAGACCAGCTCTTTTCGCCCGGCCTGGTGCGCGGGCACGCGATCGCGTGGAACCGCGGGGCCGCGATCGCGGGCCGGCCCTACCTGGCCCGTGCGGCGGAGGAGCACTCGGGACCCCACACGCCCTGGTTCTGGCAGGGTGCCATGCAGGGCGGAGGCGTGCTCAACGACATGATGTGCCACAGCGTCGAGGTGGCCCGATTCCTTCTGACGGCGCCCGGTGCACCCCGCGACTCGATCCGGCCCGAGAAGGTGTCGGCCCAGATCGCGAGCCTCAAGTGGTCCCGTCCGGAATATGCCGACGAGCTCGCCCGGCGATTCGGACCGGAGGTCGACTACCGGCGTCGGCCCTCGGAGGATTTCGCGCGGGCGACCATCGAGTACCGGGACGGCGCGGGTCACAGGCTCATCGCCGAGACCACCACGTCCTGGAGCTTCGTGGGCGCCGGGCTGAGGCTGAGCTCGGAGCTGCTCGGTCCCGAGTACTCGATGCAGCTGAGCTCGCTCGATGCCGGCGGTCGCCTGTTCTTCTCGCGCCGCGTGACGGGCGCCGAAGGGGAAGACCTGGTCGAGAAGCAGAACGCGGAACAGGGCGTCATGCCGTTCGTGGGCAACGAGGCGGCCGAATACGGCTACGAGGACGAGAACCGTCACTTCATCCGCTGTTTCCTGGACGGCCGGCAGCCGGAGCTCGGCTTCCATGCAGGCCTCGAGGTGGTGGAGTTGCTCATGACCGCCTACATGAGCGCCGAGCAGGAGCGCACGATCCCCTGGAAACCCGAGGGCCTCGATCAGTATGTTCCCCCGGTAGCGGCAGGTACCTGGAAGCCATGAGCGACACGCTGCGCTGGGGCCTACTCTCCACGGCGCGCATCAACGGCCGGCTCATCGAGGCCGTCCGCGCCTCCGACCGCAGCGAGATTGCGGCCGTGGGCAGCCGTACCGACGTCGCGGCCGAGTCGTATGCAAAGGAATGGGGCATTCCCCGCCCGCACGGCTCGTACGAATCCCTGGTCAACGATCCCGACGTGGACGTCGTGTACGTTCCGTTGCCCAACCACCGGCATGCTCCCTGGGCGGTCCGCGCGATGCGGGCGGGGAAGCACGTGCTGTGCGAGAAGCCGCTCGCCCTCTCGGTGGTCCAGGTCGAGATCATGGCCCGGGCGGCCGAGCGGGAGGATCGTGTGCTGGCCGAGGCCTTCATGTACCGGCACCATCCGCGCACCGTGGCGGTGCGGACCCTGGTGCGGGACGGCGAGATCGGCCCGATCCGGCGCGTGCACGGGGCATTCACGTTTCCGTTCGACCGCGATGACAACTGGCGGCACGATCCCGACCAGGGCGGCGGCGCGCTGTGGGACGTCGGCTGCTACCCGGTCTCGTTCGCCCGGTACGTATTGGACGAGGAGCCGGTGCGCGTGTGGGCCGAGCACACGACGAGCCCCGCCGAGATCGACCTTGCCACGGCCGGCGTCCTACGATTCCCGGAGGACGTCCTCATGACCTTCGACTGCGGGTTCGAGGCGGCCTTCCGGTCCGAGATGACCTTCGTGGGTACGAGGGGCACGATCCACGTGCCACGGGCTTTCCGGCCGGAGGGCGACGCCCCGATCCTCATCGAACGCGACGGCAAGGTGGAGGAACGGGTCCTGGCCGGCTACGATCCGCTCTTCCTGGGCGAGGTCAGGGACATGGAGCAGGCCGTTCTGGACGGGGGGAAGCCGGCCATTTCGCTGGTCGACAGCCGTGCGAACGTCGCCACGCTGGTTGCCCTTCACGCTGCGGCGGAGACCGGGAAGCCCGGGGCTCCCGACCTCTAGGTCGCCTCCAGGTCCTCCAGGACCTGTCGCGCGATCCGGAACTGTTCGAGCGCCCGGCCCAGGTATTCGGTGACTTCGTCCACGTATCCATCCGCGGACGCGGACCAGACGCGGTTCAGGTAGCGTTCGCCGCCGGCGTAGGGTCCCATGACGGAGGCGAACCCGTTGAGTCCGTACGCGGACTTCATGGCGTCGCGGACGGATACGAACCGGTTCAGGTGGTCGATCACGCGATCGTCGATGGCCCGCGAAACGGCGTATACCCCCGGCGGGTCGGCCTGGATCGATTCCACGGCCCGGAGGGCGGCGTCGAGGCTTTCCCTGAGGACGGCCGTGTTGGCCCGGATGGTCTCCTCCGACCCGTGCCGGTTCCGGTGCGCGATGCGGACCATCACGGCGCCGACCACACCGACGAGGAGCACCGGAAAGTAGAGGATCCAGTCGAGCGTTTCCGGGTCGAGGGACGCCAGGTACGCGCCGACCAGGAACGACAGGGTGATGAGTCCGAGCCCGATCCGTTTCATGACGTCACCCTCCGAATACCTTGATCATGGCGTGGGCGACGCCGACCAGCGCCTCGCCCACGATGAGGCCGGCCGCGATCGGGATGCCGACCTCGTCGCTGAACCGATGTCCCCTTCTCCAGTCCACCACGACGCGCGTGAGGGTGCCGAGGGAATAGGTCAGCACGATGTGGAAGGGCAGATAGAAACCGAGCCCGACGAGAATGCCCAGGCCCCCGATCCCGCTCGCCGACAGAAGAGCGCCGAGTCCGGCGCCCGCTGCGTATTTCTCGACGGGCACGTCACCTCCCAGGATGCCCTGGATCAGACCCGCCAGCACGGTGCCCTGCGGCGCCGGAAGCCGCTCGCTACCCAGGCCTTCCGCCTGGTGGAGGAGCAGGATGAGGGCCATGACGATGATGGGCCCGAGCCACGCACCGAGAAACTGACCGATCTGCTGCTTTCGGGGCGTGGCGCCCACGAGGTAGCCCGTCTTCAGATCCAGCATCAGGTCGGTCGCCTGGGCCATGGCCACGCACGCCGCCGCCCCGACCATGACCGATGCGATGATGGCCCCCCGGTCCCCGATGCCGCTCGCGATGAAGATGAGTATCGTGACCGCGATCAGCGTCATCCCGGAGAGCGGTGACCAGTTCGTGCGGCCTATGCATTCGGACAGGATGACGCCGGCCATCCAGATCCAGACGGTCCCCAGAACGGCCATGGCCAGGCCGCGCACCCACCCGAGCTCGGCGGTCGACAGGACCGCGATGACGAAGAGCACGACGGCGGCGCCCGCGACGGCGCCGTACAGCAGCCGGATGGGCATCTCGTCGCGCGAGAGCGCCGACTGCGTGCGGGACGATTCCTGCATCGAGCGGATCGCGCTGATGATCAGCGGAAGCGCAAGGATGATGCCCATCACGGCACCTCCGATCAGCATCCCGATCCCGACGGGCCGGAAGAGCAGGGCACGGAGCGCACCCGGATCGGTGACCGGCAGGCCGTCGGCACCGACGGGCAGCGCACCGGTCTGCGCGAGAACGGGCGCCAGGACCCAGTAGCACACGTACCCGCCGACGATGAAGAAGAACCCTCCCTTGCCGGCGATGTACGCCACGCCGAACGTGAGCAGCGAAATGAACCAGATCCCGTTCATGTATTCGGGCATGCCGACGAGTGACCCCACGTTCCAGTACTCGAATCCCGTGGCCAGGGCGACCGCGTAGACGATCGCGCTCAGCGCCATGCCCCCGAGCATGAGCACGGCCTTGTGCATGCCGGCTCCGGGGGACTTCAGGATGGTGGCCACGGCCACGCCCCCGGGGAAGGTGAGGCGCTCGAAGTCGATCATCTGCTTGCGCAGCGGGATGATGAACGCGATGCCGAGCACCGCCCCCGCGATGCAGCCGAGAACCATCAGGGGATAGCTGAATTCCGTGATCCCGAGGATGAAGAGGGCGGGCACCGAGAACATCATTCCGGCCGATGCTCCGTTCACGGCGGACGCGATGGTCTGGTTGATGTTGTTCTCGACGATGGACGTGCGGCGCATGATGCCGCGCAGGATGCCGAAGCCCAGGATGGCGGCCAACTCCGATCCCTCGATGGAAAAGCCGAGGATGAGAGCCGCATACCCGATCGATACGGCGATCACGGCACCGAGCAGGTAGCCGACCAGTATGGCCGGCAGGGACAGCTCGGGGTAGGGCCCGTACCGGACGGGTCGCGCAGTGGCACTCATGGGCGGCTGGCTTCTGAAGGGTACCGGATCACGAGGGGCGGAAGCTACGCGAACGCCCGGATTACTGCTCCATGCGGTCGCGCCCCTGGAGCCCGTCCAGGAAGTCGAAGCGGGCGCGATCGGATTCCGGCTCGGCCGAGGCCGAGGCGTTCAGCCGCATCACGTGCCGCGGACCTTCGGCGGTCCAGGCCGGCCAGTCCGGCAGTCCCGGGCCGTTCGGGTCGCCGCTGCGCGCGAAGTTCGCCCAGTAGCTCGCCATCAGGTCCGCCACCGCGCGATCGGCGTCCGAAACGGGATTCCCGGTCGATTCGAGTGTGTTGAACACGAACGGGATGTCGGTCGCGTGCGCCGCGCCCGGATCGTCGTCCGGTACAGGACCCGCCGGCGTCGCCATCACCTGGTCGAATAGGTAGCGGTATACCGGCTGTCCGCCCGTCGATGCGTGCAGCTCGATCCATTTCCAGGTCGAGTAGACCAGGAAGTTGTCGCCCGCGAAATCCGTGGCGGAACGCACGGTTTCCGCCGGATCCGACGCGGGATAGAGGGCGGCGGCCGCCTCGTAGTCGGAAGGGAATCGTTGCCTGAGCGCGCCCCGGAGTTCTTCGGCCGACGGCTGCCATCCCTTGATTTCGGCCGAATTCCAGCCGGCCAGCAGCGGGACCTTGTTCTGTCCTCCCGTCTCGAACAGGGTCTCGGGATCCTCCGGAAGGACGTATCCGTCGATGATCGGCCCGAAGCGGGGTCCGTTCGGTCCCGCGCTTCCGACGAGGTCGGACGGCTCGGTGGCCCGCAGCTCCGCCAGCGTGGCTGCACCCCTGCTTTCGGCGAAGCCGGCACCGTTCGTCTCGGCCATGCCGAGCGTGGAAAGCGACAGCGCGCTGCCCCCGAAGTGTCCCCCGCTCTCTCCGATCGCGCGGTGGAACAACCCTGCCGCCAAGGGCGAGGACATGAGGGCGCTCACCGCGAACGACCCGGCCGACTCGCCAAAGATCGTCACGTTGCCGGGATCGCCCCCGAAAGACGCGATGTTGTCGCGGACCCAGCCGAGGGCGGCGATCATGTCGAGCAGACCGTAGTTGCCGGAAGCGCCGCGAGCGGACTCCGCGGTGAGCTCGGGATGGGCCAGGAATCCCATCACACCGAGCCGATAGTTGACGGTGACGAGGACGACGCCTTTCGAGGCGAGCACCGAGCCGTCGTGGCGGTTCTCGTCGGCGGATCCGGCGAAGTAGCCTCCGCCGTGGATCCAGAGCATCACGGGCGCGGCCTCGGCAGATTCGGGAGCCCACACGTTCAGGTACAGGCAGTCCTCGCTCTCGGCGGGACTGTTCCAGATCATGTCCGGCCAGGGATTCGTCTGGATGCACCGGTTGCCGAACGCGTCGGCAGCGCGGACCGAGTCCCAGGGGGCCGGCGCTGCCGGGGCCTTCCACCGCATGTCACCCACCGGTGGTGCGGCGTACGGAAGACCGAGCCAGGCGCGGACGCCTTCGATGTTCGAAGTGGTGCCGGATACGAGACCCTGGCGGGTCCGCACCGTTCCGTCGGGCAATGGGGCCTCCGTGCAGGAGGCGACGAGGACGAGTGCCAGGAAGAGGAGGAGGGGGCGGACCGTGCGGGGCATGACGGCAGGGAAAGCGATTTGTCGGAGATGGGCCGGAATGTTGCGCGCCCGGAGCTCTCGTGCTGCCGGGAGATCCCTGCAATCCCCGACACGGCCCGTGACGCGATGCCACCCAATGTGCATGTGCGGGATTCCCGGGCGGCGTATTGCGCCGAATCCGGAAAATGCGTATCGAGTGCGCGGTGCATTCCAACCCCGATGCGCCGGACACCCGAGGGGGGCGGGCGGGCCGACACATCCCATCCCGTCACGTGACGTCATGAAACGAATCTTCCAGACGCTCCTCTGCGTGCTCCTCGTACTGGCGGCCGGGTGCGACCCCGCCGTGGTCTCTCCCGATCTGTCGACCGCGGGTGACCCGGTCTCCGCGGCCGCCAAGGCCGGCGATTTCACCGTGTACGAATACCAGGTCCGGCCCGCCGACGGAAGCGCCTCGACCGCGTACGGCGTGCTCCAGGTCTGGGTCGGCGTGCCGCCGAACCCGATCTACCCGGATCCCGGCCCGCCGGGGGAGCCGACGGTTGTCCTGCGCGGCGTGCTGCACAATGGCGGAGGCGAAGTGCTGGAGAGCGTCACCGTCGAAGCGGTGACCATGCGGCTCTCGCCGCCGTCCGAACCGTGCGGCACTGCGTTCCTGCGGGTGGCCTATCCGCCGAACCCGATCCTTCCGGACCCCGGCCCGCCGAACGTCTCGTTCTCGACCGACGCCGGAGCGCTCATCGCGTTGCCGAACCCCGGCCCGCCAGACATCCTCGACAACACCGAGCCCGGCCCGCCCATCGTCATCCCGGACACGCCGCCGCCCCACGCGTTGCCGAACCCCGGCCCGCCAGTTGCGCCCGGCGCCTGTGTGGTGACGGGGATCGCGACGGGGGTCGACGGGTAGGGCGGGTCACGGGGTGCGGGTCTTCCGGGGTCATCCAACGCGGTCCCCTGCGTGGGCACCGCGATTCCCCGGTAGTTGAAGGACGCGGGCTTCCAGCCGGGGAGGTACATCGTCTCCATCCCGGTGATGCGGAATCCGCCCCGCCGGATGAGGTCCGGGATGTTCCGTCCCAGGTTGCATCCGCCACCCACGGCGCGCCACGCCGGATTCAGCTTCCTCTGCCACCATGCCACCGACGCATCGGGCGCAAGCCCGTGCTCGCAGAAGAGGAGCCGACCTCCCGGTGCGAGTACCCGCGCCATCTCGGCGAGCGCCGGGAACACGTCCGGGATCGTGCAGAGGGTGTACGTGACGAGAACCGTGTCGATCGAGGACGACTCCACGGGAAGGTCTTCCGCTCCGGCCTGGACGAGATCGACGTCGACCGGAGCGCCGGCGACCGTGCTCTCGGCCATCCGGAGCATCTCCGCCGATGGATCCACCGCGACCACCGATACCACGCGCTCCCGGTCGTAGTGCGGGAAGTTGAGCCCGGACCCGACCCCGACCTCCAGGACGCGGCCCTCGGCGAGCGGGACCACCTTCTCGCGCTGTCTCCGATTGGGTTTCGCACTGCAGGCCCTGTTGACGGCCCACGGCAGTATGTGCTTCGCATAGAAACCCATGCCCGTCACCTGCCTCCGATTGGCATCGTGTAGCAGACCGCCGTCCCCTCGAGGGCGACCGTTCCATCGTCCAGGAGCACACGGGTATCGAGCTCGGTGATCGGCTTGTCCTCGCGGACGCTCCGGACCACGACCTCGCCGGTTATGGTGTCCCCCGGTCGGACCGGGGCGAGGAAGCGCCAGTTCGTCTGGAGGAACACCGTCCCCGGCCCCGGCAGGTCCTCCGCCACCACGGCATTCAGAATCGCGGTCGTGACGCCCCCCTGCACGACGATGCCTCCGAATCGCGTTCCCCGCGCGACGTCGTCGTCGTAGTGGATCGGGTTGCGGTCACCGCTGATCTCGGTAAAGAGCTCGATGTCTCGCGCCGAGACCGTGCGCGAACGGCGCGCGGACTGCCCTGCGGAGGGGGCGCCACCGGGCCAGACAGGATTGCGCGGGGGTGACGGCATGGGGTGGTTCCGTGGTCAGGTCAGGATACCCATGATCGCGCGGCCGATGCGGAGCCAGCCTTCTGTTTCCGTCAGGAAGACGCGGCCGTA
>JAHEEH010000421.1 GCA_024640835.1 Bacteroidota bacterium | reverse complement strand
CTTCCGGGAGGATGGGCGGCTCACATTCCACCGTGGGGCAGCACCCTTCGTCGACATCGGGATAGAAATCGCCGACACCGATTCGTCCCGGATGCGCGGCCTAATGCAGCGGACCTTCATGCCGGACAGGACCGGTATGCTGTTCGTGTTCCCCTACGAGGAGCCCCAGTCCTTCTGGATGGCCAACACGCGCATCTACCTGGACCTCATGTTCCTGGATTCCAGAGGCCGCGTGGTCTCGATCGCCCGGTCCGCGCGGCCCCTCTCCACGGAGCCCGTGCCATCCGGTCGTCCGGCGCGATACGTGCTGGAGACGCAGGCCGGCTTCGTCGAATCATGGGGTGTCGTCGAGGGCGACTCCGCCTCGTGGGTTCGGGGCGACCGGTAGGCCCGCGGAGGCCGCCCGTCCCGGGAGCGTCACCCGAGCCCGGGGAGCGCGTCGACCCGGGATTCGCTGCGGGGAGTCAGACCCCGAACGACTCACCGCAGGCACAGGAGCGCGTAGCCTGCGGATTGTGGAAGTGGAAGCCCTTCCCCTCCAGGCCGTCCGTGAAGTCGAGCTCGGCCCCGTCCAGGTACAGGCCGCTGCGCCGGTCCACGACGAGCCGGAGCACGTCGAGGTCGAAGACCGAATCAGAATCGTCAACCGCCTTGTCCCAACCCAGCTCGTACGTCAGGCCCGAGCAACCACCCGGAACGACGGCGACGCGGAGAAGCATCGCATCCAGGTCCACGGCCTCTTCGGCGGCCGTGCGGCGAAGGCGGTCCAGGGCGCGCTCGGTGATACGGAAATCCATTCCCTGAAAAGTGGTTGGAATGCCGGCCCAGTACCCGGTCGGCGCCCACGAGGTTTCCCCGGCCGTCGCGGGAGGAACGGCCGCTCGAACTCCTGGCGTACGCGGAACAAATCACGACGGGGAGGCGTCGATATCCGCCTATTTGGATTCAGTCTAAACAACGACGACCGGATCCCAACCCATCGCCAACCGAGATCCATGAGCGCCAAGGGTACCGAGCTGCTGCAACAGGTCGCCGACAGCGACTACAAGTACGGCTTCGTAACGGACATCGACTCGGACACGGCTCCCAAGGGACTCGGAGAGGACACGGTCCGCCTTATTTCGTCCAAGCGGAACGAACCCGGGTGGTTGCTCGAGTGGCGCCTGAAGGCCCTGCGGCACTTTCTCACGCTCGTCGATTCCGATGCCCGCCCCGACTGGGCCCATCTCGATCTTCCCAAGATCGATTTCCAGGACATCAGCTACTGGTCGGCCCCGAACCGCAAGCCCAAGTACGAGTCCCTCGAGGAGGTGGACCCGGCGCTGATCGACACCTTCAACCGCCTGGGCATCCCCATCGAGGAGCAGAAGCTGCTCGCCGGCGTGGCCGTCGACGTGGTCATGGACAGCGTGTCGGTCGCCACGACCTTCAAGGAAGAGCTCGCGAAGCACGGAATCATCTTCTGTTCGTTCGGAGAGGCGATCGAGAAGCATCCCGAGCTCGTCCGCAAGTACATGGGCTCTGTGGTCCCGTACACCGACAACTTCTACGCCGCACTGAATTCGGCCGTGTTCTCGGACGGGTCGTTCTGCTACATCCCTGCGGGAGTCCGCTGTCCGATGGAGCTGTCCACGTATTTCCGGATCAACCAGGCCGGAACTGGGCAATTCGAGCGGACCCTCATCGTCGCCGAGGAAGGTGCATACGTCAGCTACCTCGAGGGATGCACCGCCCCGCAGCGGGACGAGAACCAGCTGCATGCCGCGGTCGTCGAGATCGTCTCGATGAAGAGCGCCGAGGTGAAGTACTCGACCGTCCAGAACTGGTATCCCGGCGACCGGGAGGGTCGAGGCGGCGTATTCAATTTCGTGACCAAGCGGGGTATCTGTGCCGGGGACGACGCCAAGATCTCCTGGACCCAGCTCGAGACGGGCTCTTCCATCACGTGGAAGTATCCGAGCGTCATTCTCAAAGGCGACCGGTCGGTCGGTGAGTTCTACTCGGTGGCCTTCACGAAGGGTCGCCAGCAGGCCGACACCGGGACCAAGATGATCCACCTCGGCAGGGATACCCGTTCCACGATCATCTCCAAGGGCATCTCCGCCGGAAACAGCCAGAACAGCTACCGCGGACTGGTCCGCGTGAACAAGGCCGCCGACCGCGCGCGCAACTTCTCGCAGTGCGACTCCATGCTGCTCGGTGACCGATGCGGGGCCCACACGTTTCCGTACCTGGAAATCAACAACCCGACCGCCCAGGTGGAGCACGAAGCGACCACCTCCAAGGTGGGTGAGGACCAGATCTTCTACTGCAACCAGCGGGGAATCAGCGAGCAGGATGCGATCAAGCTGATCGTAAACGGCTTCTGCAAGGAGATCCTCGCGAAACTGCCCATGGAATTCGCGGTCGAGGCGCAGAAGCTCCTCGCGATCGAACTCGAGGGAAGCGTAGGCTGACCGCCCTCCCCGCGCCTCCCGGTACCCGTTCCAACACGTCAACATGCTCGACATCAAGAATCTGCACGCCTCGATCGCCGAGGACGGCACCGAGATCCTCAAGGGAATAGACCTGAGCGTCGGTCCCGGCGAAGTCCATGCCATCATGGGCCCGAACGGATCCGGCAAGAGCACCCTCGCCTCGGTGCTGGCCGGGCGGGAGGACTACGAGGTGACCCGGGGGTCCGTCACTCTCGAAGGAGAGGATCTTCTCGACAT
>JAHEEH010000041.1 GCA_024640835.1 Bacteroidota bacterium | reverse complement strand
GACTCGGTGAGAGCGAGCGCCGCATCGAACTCGCCCCAGTAGAAATGGATGAGGGCCAGCTCGTAGCGGGCCGCCTCCGCGAGTTCTCCCGTGCGCAACCGTTCGGCAAGGCGTGAGAAGCGCAGCTGAGCGACGTCCAGGTCTCCGCTCAGGATCTCGATGCGACCGAGGTCGAACGCGGCCCGGGAAGCGGCTTCACTGGCAGCGTGTCGCGAGACCAGGTCCTCGAGGGCGGCGCGCGCACGATCCAGGTCGAAATAGCGGTCGAGCAGGATGTTCGCCCGCCTGTAGCGGACATCGGGCTGCGCGGGGTGTCCGGGATAGTCGGCGAGAAAGCGGTCGTACGATGCCAGGGCCTCCTCGAACTGTCTCCGGGCTGCGATCCGGGCGGAGTCGGAGGCCGCCGTTTCCAGCGTTCTCTCGGCCCTGCGCTCGTGCATCGCCCCCAGTCCCGCCCGCGCGTCCGCCGCCGCGGGCGCATCCGGATAGCGTTCCAGGATCTCGGCGTATGCCTCCAGAGCCACGTCGTAGGCGGCCGCGTCGGAGGCCAGCCGGGCGAATCCCATGAGGACCTGTCCCTGCTCCTGGTCCAGGCGGTCGATGGCTCGGCTCACGTTGAGGGCGTCCCGGTAGCGCCCTTCTTCCAGGTACATCCACGCCAGGAGGTCCCGCAAGGAACGGTCGAGCGGGTTGTCGCGCACGGCCCGCTCGAATACGGGAATGGAGGCTTCGATAGCCGATGCGTCCGCAGACTGCTGCGTCAGCCGCCCGCGGACGAACGGGCCCTGACGGGGATTCTCGCCGAGCAGGGCCACGTATTCGGAGGCCGCTTCGGAGTGTCGACCCTCCAATCCGTAAAGATAGGCCAGATCGGCCCTGAACAGGCCCTGGCTGCCGGTCCGTTCCCGGCCGAGCTCCACGATCCGGATGGCACGCCCGAAGAGCCTCAGCTGCATGAGGGAGCGCATGACGGCGAGGTAGGCTCCCGGCTGTTCGGGTTGGGAGTCCACGGCCTCCTGCCAGGTCACGAAGGCATCCTCTTCGTCGCCCTTGAGGTACAGGAGTCTCGCCCGATCGGCGATCAGGGCAGGTGGGGCCAAACCCGCCCTGAGGCTGGCGTCCAGCAGCAGGAGGGCATCGTCATACCGTTTGACCGATTCGTACGCCTCCCGCAGACGCTCCGAGAAGAGCATGGTGTCCGGACTGCGCCGGACGAGGTCTTCCAGGAGGCCGATGGCCCGGTCGAACTGGGCGGTCCGCATGAACGAATCGGCGAGCTGGTAGCGAGCCACCAGCGTCGAATCCACCTGCCGGGCGCGCGCCTCGGGCGCCGCGGCGAGCGCGGAGCATGCAATGGCGACGGCAAGAAGAAGCGGGCGGATCACCGGAGGCGGGGGCAGGAACGCACGGGCGCTTTAATATGGCGGCCGGTGCGGTTAGTTTCGTTCCGGGCGGCGGCACCTCCGCTGCCGGCTCCAGGAAATCCGCGCCTGACCCGCATCCCCATGCTGCCCAGCACCCGCATGCTCGCCGAGCCACCCCGGAAGCCGGCCCGCCTGTGCATCGTGGGATCCACGGGGTCCATAGGCACGCAGACCCTGGAGATCGCCAGGCTCTTTCCGGATCGGTTCGCCATTGACGCTCTCACGGCAGGGGATAACGTGGACCTGCTCGTGAGGCAGGCCAGGGAATTCCGGCCGCGGGTCGCTGTCATCGCGAACGAAGATCTACTGGGCGTCCTCCGCAGCGGATTGGAGGGTACGCGGGTGACGGGCTACGCCGGGGACGCGGCGGTCAGGGAGATTGCGGCGGCCGACTCGTCCGACACCGTGGTGGCGGCGATGGTGGGCTTTGCGGGTCTCGCGCCCACCCTGGAGGCCGTGGGTGCGGGGAAGAAGATCGCCCTCGCCAACAAGGAGAGCCTGGTCGTCGCCGGGGCTCTCGTGCAGTCGCGTGCCCGGGAATCGGGATCTCCGGTGGTCCCGGTCGACAGCGAACACTCCGCGATCTTCCAGTGCCTGGTCGGTGAGGATCCCGCGGGGGTCGAACGTCTGGTGCTCACGGCCTCCGGGGGACCCTTTCGAGCCCGCCCGGTCGACACGTTCGGCGAGGTGACCAGGGAAGAGGCTCTCCATCATCCCAACTGGTCGATGGGAGCGAAGATCACGGTCGATTCTGCCACCATGATGAACAAGGGACTCGAGGTCATCGAGGCCCGGTGGCTCTTCGACCTGGAAGCTGACCGGATCCATGTCGTGGTCCATCCCCAGTC
Source organism: Bacteroidota bacterium (assembly GCA_024640835.1). Taxonomy (GTDB): domain Bacteria; phylum Bacteroidota; class Rhodothermia; order Rhodothermales; family UBA10348; genus JAHEEH01. The sequence continues at coordinate 7,369 of JAHEEH010000041.1, read as the reverse complement.
GATCGTCCACTCGATGGTCGAGTTCGTTGACGGCTCGACGAAGGCCCAGATGGGCATTCCCGACATGAAGGTGCCGATACAGTACGCCCTGTCGTTTCCTGAGCGATGGCCCGCGCCCCACGGTCGAATAGACTGGCGGGCCCTGCGACGGCTTGATTTCGAGGAGGTGGACGGTGAACGGTTCCCATGCGTGGACCTTGCATTCGAGGCCCTCCGGGCCGGAGGGACCGCGCCGGCCGTGCTCAATGCGGCGAACGAACGTGCCGTATCCGAATTCCTCGCCGGACGCATCCGGTTTACGGGTATTCCCCGCCTGATCGAGGCGGCGGTCGGCCGGCTGGCGGCGGCGGGCACCCCGGACCTGGATGCGCTTCGAGCCGCCGACGGCGAGGCGAGACGCATGGTGGAGGAACTCGCCGGGACCGGCAGTCATTAATCCCCGCCATGCCCTTTCCGAAGGGCTGCCGCCTGGTCTTCTCACATCTTCGCACCGTGGCTCATGGACGCTGTCCTCAACGTCTTGTCGTACGTCGGCTGGGTCCTCCTCGCCATCATGATCCTCGTTTTCGTCCACGAACTCGGCCATTTCCTGTTGGCCAAGTTCTTCGGCATGCGCGTGGACAAGTTCTCCATCGGTTTCCCCCCGAAGGTCTTCGGTCGCCGGATCGGCGAGACCGAATACGTCGTGGGTCTGACGCCGCTCGGGGGCTACGTGAAGATCGCGGGGATGGTGGACGAGTCGATGGACACTGATTTCGTCGATTCGGAGGCACAGCCGTGGGAGTTCCGGGCAAAGCCGGTCTGGCAGCGCAGCTTGGTCATCGTGGCCGGGGTGGTGTTCAATGTCATCCTCGCCGCCGCGGTCTTTATCTCCCTCAAGGCGGTCTATGGCGAGGCCTACATTCCGACGGTGGGTTCGATCCGGGTCGACGACGAGTCGGTGGCGCACCGCATGGGAATGAGGACGGGCGACCAGATCGTCCTGGTGAACGGCGAGCCGGTGTCCGAGACGGGAGGGATCTGGAGCCTGGAAGAGATGCTGCTCTCCAATCCGCTCCGGGTCACGGTGGAGCGTGCGGGCGAGCGCATCCAGCTCACGGGCCCGCCCGACCTCTTCACCCAGCTCGGACGCTCGAACGGATCGTTCGGCATCGCGTACGAGCCGCCCCTGATCGGCGAGGTGGCGGACGAATCGCCTGCAGCGCGGGCCGGACTGCATCCGGGTGACATGATCGTTGCGCTCGGGGGCGACTCGCTGTCCTGGTGGAGCGAGATCAAGGAACGGGTGAACGCGATGGCAGGCACCCCCGTAACGATGCGAATCGTGCGGCCGGATTCGGTGGCGGCGCCGGCGGGCGCCGAGGCCCTGTATCGAACCCCCGGTGGGACGGCCTACGAGTTGACGATTGCCCCGGAACAGGTCGGATCGGAGTGGCAGATCGGCATCTATTACTATGTTGAAATCAGGGAGTACGGCTTCTGGGATGCCGTTCCGGCAGGCCTGTCGGATACCTGGGTCAACGCGCGCGTCATCGTCACCAGCCTGAAGCGTGTCTTCACCGGCCAGGAGAGTTTCCGGGAGAATGTCGGCGGACCCATCATGATCGCGAAGGTGACCAAGGAGGCAGCCGACCGGGGAGCTTCCTCGTTCTGGCGCATCGTCGCGATGCTTTCGATCACGCTCGCCTTCATCAACATCCTGCCGATCCCGGCACTCGACGGAGGACACCTGGTCTTCCTGGTCTACGAGGGCATCACGCGTCGCGAGCCGTCCGTGAAGGTGCGCGTGGCCCTGCAGCAGATCGGGATGGTGCTGCTGCTCGGGTTCATGGCCTTCGTCATCTTCAACGACATCCTCAAGCTGTAGCCCGGCCGCCGGACGGCCAGGGACCCGCTGCGATGACCACGATCGAGGCGAAAGACGACCGGGAGGTTCAGGCCACCCTCATGGCTCGGGGCCCCGTTCCGCAGCACGTCGCGATCATCATGGACGGCAACGGTCGCTGGGCACGCGAACGCGGCTTTCCGAGGGTCCAGGGGCACCAGGAAGGGGCCGAATCCGTGAGGGACATCGCGGAGGTCAGTGCGCAGATCGGCATCCGTCACCTGACGTTGTACACGTTCTCGACCGAGAACTGGAAACGTCCGGCAGCCGAGATCTCGGCGCTCATGCACCTGCTCATCCGCACGCTTCGCCGCGAGGTGCGGACGCTGCATGACAACGACATCCGTCTCAACGCGATCGGCGATCTGGGAAAGCTGCCGGCGGTGGCCCGGCGGGAGCTCGACGACGTCATGCAGTCGACGCGTGACAACACCCGCATGACCATTCACCTCGCCCTGTCGTACAGCGGTCGCTGGGAGCTCGTCGAGGCCGCCCGGTCGATCGCCAGGGCGGCGGCGGAGGGACGGCTCGAGCCGGATGTCGTGGACGAGGATCTCGTGGCGACGCACCTGTCGACTGCGGGAATTCCCGATCCCGACCTGCTCATTCGAACGGGCGGAGACATCCGGATCTCGAATTTTCTGCTCTGGCAGGTGGCGTATTCGGAACTCTGGTTCACGCGTGAATTCTGGCCGTCGTTCCGGCGCCCCATGCTGTACGAGGCCATTCGCTCGTTTCAGGACCGGGAGCGCCGCTTTGGCTCCCTTCCGGATGACGGGGACCGGGGCCGGTCGGCGCAATAAGCGGTCATCCCGGTCGTTAATCGAGTGGGAGCGACACCGTGGGTCGTTCCGAAACCAAGGTCCCGGGTGACCGTTCTTACCCGTCGCCCGAAAACCGGGCGCCCACCCTCGTTCGACCCCATGATTCTTCGCGCATCCGCTCTCTGCTTCGCCGTCCTTCTCCTGCTGCCGCCAGGATCCGTTCGTGCCCAGGATCCCTCCACCTTCGCCGAGGCCCCGCAGATGCTGCAGATCCTGGGCGTCTCGGTCGAGGGGGTCGAGGACGAGTATACCCGGGGCTTCGTCCTCCAGACGAGTGGCCTCTCCGTGGGGCAACGCGTCCAGTTTCCCCTGGACCCCGTCTTCGGGGACGCGATCCGGTCCATATACCGGCTGGGGGCGTACGAGGACGTCATGATCGTGGAGGACCGGCGCGTGGGGGACGGCATGTTCCTCACCATCCGCGTGCAGGACGTTCCGAAGCTCGCGGCCTACGAGTTCGAAGGGATCTCGAAGGGCGACGTGAAGAACCTGCGCAAGGAGGTGCCGCTCCTGCTGCGCTCTCCGGTCCGTCCGTCGGCCATCGCCCGCACGGAACAGATCATCCGGGAATTCTACGCCGAAAAGGGACGTCCGCTGGCGACGGTCGACATCGACCGGACGCGGAACGACGACAATACGGTGGATCTGCTGGTCCGAGTGGACCGTGGACCCAAGGTGAAGGTGTCGGCGATAGACATCGTCGGCAACGAGCACCTTTCCGACGGCGACGTACGCGGGGCCATGGATACCAAGTCGAAGTCCTGGTGGCGTTTCTGGCGAAAGTCCACGTTCAAGAAGAAGACCTTCGAAGAGGACCTCCAGAAGATCGTCGACAAGTACAACGAAGAGGGGTACTTCGACGCCAAGGTCGTTCGCGATTCCTTCTGGGTCGATGATCCGTCAGACGGAAAGCCGTCCATGATCGCCCTGGTCGAAGTGCACGAGGGTCCGCGCTTCTTCGTCCGCGACGTCACCTGGGAGGGCAACGCCGTGTATACGGACGAGCAGCTCTCCGAGGCTCTCGGGTTCCTGCCGGGCGACCCCTACAACGGAAAGCGGCTCGAGTTGAACCTGTACGGTTCGGGCAAGGACAACGACATCTACAGCCTCTATTTCAACCGCGGGCACATGCGCTTCAACGCGGTTCCGCGCATCGAGGTCGTGGCGGAGGACTCCCTGGACCTTCACTTCGATGTGTACGAAGGAGACATCTATCGCTACGGGACGATCACGGTGGCGGGAAACTCCAAGACCAAGGAGCACGTGATCCGCCGGGAGCTCGAAACGATCCCGGGCCAGACGTTCAGCAGGGAGGCGATCCAGTCGTCGATTCGCCGGCTGATGCAGCTCAACTACTTCACGCAGGAGTCGCTCGCGCCGGGTCCTGGGGTGGACGTGCGCGAGGAGACCAAGACGGTCGATCTGAGCTACAACCTGGCCGAGACGGGCTCGGACCAGCTGGAGCTGTCCGGCACCTGGGGTCGATACGGGATGATCCTGCAGCTCCGGTTCAGCTTCAACAATTTCTCCGCGCAGAACCTGTTCAAGAAGGATGCCTGGCGACCGCTTCCGTCGGGAGACGGCCAGCGCCTGTCGCTCGCCGTCCAGACCAACGGACGGTATTACCAGCAGTACTCGCTCTCCTTCACCGAGCCCTGGTTTCGCGGCCGTCCCACGCCCGTGGGATTCTCGACGTCCTTCTCCAAGATCTCGGGTTCCTCGTTCCTCACGAGTCTGGGCAGCCGGGGTGACCTGCTCACGTTCAACACGAACGTCTTCTACGAGCAGCGTCTCCAGTGGCCGGATCCCTGGTTCTCGACCTCCACGGGCATCGGCTTCCAGTATTTCGACAACCAGGGGTGGATCAGCACGCTTCCGAACGGGGTGAGTCGCCAGATCACGCTCCGGCAGTCGCTGACCCGTAATTCGACGAACCACCCCATCTTTCCCAGCGACGGATCCAAGGTGCTGCTCTCGCTGGAAGTCGCACCACCGATCGGTGACCTCATCCAGTTCCACAAGTGGCGTTTCACCACCAGCTGGAATGCCCCGCTCAGCCGTCGCATCTCCCTGGGCGTGACGAGCGACTTCGGCTACATCGGATCGTTGACGGGAGAAGACGTCCAGTTCGAGCGCTTCCTCGTCGGCGGGTCGCCGTTCGAGACCCAGGGGTACTACAGCTACTTCGGCAAGGACGTCATCTACATGCGGGGGTACCCGCTGGCCGCGATCGGACCTCGTCGGAGCGGCGATCCCGTGGGCGGCCGCGTGCTGAACCGGTACACGTCCGAACTGCGCTGGATGGCGGTCACGGAAGAGCAGCTTTCCGCCCAGCCCTACGTGTTCTTCGACGCCGCGAACGCATGGGACGGCTTCTCGAGCTACAATCCCACGGACCTGTACCGTTCGGCAGGATTCGGAACGCGCCTGTTTCTCCCGATCCTGGGTATGGTCGAGCTGGCATACGGGTACAACTTCGACTCCTTCCCGGCGGTCAACTCGCGTCATTCGGGCGAGCGGAAGTGGAGCTTCCAGTTCTCGCTCGGACAGGGATTCGGTCAGTAGACACGGTCCAGTCCATTATTCTGAACACTTCCACCCCGACGAGCGCCATGGCACGCCTCATCCTGCCGACCCTTCTTCTGCTCGCCCTCTCGCTCCTGATCGTCGATCCGGCAAGGGCCCAGCAGAAGATCGGGTACATCGACTCCGAGTACCTCCTGACCCGGATCCCCGAGTACGCCACCGTTCAGCAGGAGATCGATCGTCTCGCCGCGGGTTGGGAGCGCGAACTGGGCCAGATGAAGCAGGAGGTCGAGGACCAGTTTCGCGAATACCAGGCCCGAGAACTGCTCTATACGAGCGAGGAGCGCAATCGCCGGCGCGAGGAGATCCTGGCGGCCGAAGACGAAGTGGAGCGGCAACGCGTAAAGTATTTCGGTCCGGACGGGGATCTTTTCCTGCAGCAGGAGCAATTAATGCGGCCGATTCAGGAACGGATTCTGGCGGCGATCGAAGAGGTGGCCACGGCCGGCGGATACGACTACGTGTTCGACAAGGCGGGCGACTATCTCTTCCTGTACACGCGCCCCCAGTTCGACCTGAGTGATGACGTACTTGAGGAACTTGGCATAGACGTTGATCAGAATCAGCGTCGATGACGTCCCGCCCCGGGGCGTCCCGAATCGAAACAGAACGAGACTACATACGACCATGAAAAGACGGACAGGCTTGCTGATCGCGATGCTCGCCGGATTCCTCGCCGCGGTGCAGCCTGCATCCGCCCAGGCACTCCGCGTCGGGTACGCAGATCCCGAAGTCATCATCACGTACATGCCGGAGTACCAGGAGGTGCAGACCCAGCTGCAGCAGGACTATCAGACGCGGCAGGAGGCGCTCCAGGCGATGGCCCAGGACTTCCAGGAGGCCGTCGACCGGTATCAGAAGCAGCAGCCTCTGCTGACGGCGGAGCGTCGGACGGAACGGGAGAGAGAACTCGCCGCCCGTCAGACGGAACTCCAGCAATCGGCCGCGGCACAGGACCAGGAGCTTGCGGCTACCGAGCAGAGGCTCATGGCCCCACTGCTCGACAAGGTGCAGGGCGTCATTGACGACATTGCGACGCAGAAGGGGCTGGACATGGTGCTCCGCTCGCCGACCCTCCTCTTTGTGAACGAGGATCGTATCGTCAACATCAATCTCGATATCGCGCGTGCGCTCGGCATCGAGATCTCGGAAGAGGACGCGGCACAGGATTGACCCCGGCTCTTCACGCCAGGCGGAGGCGGGCATCGGTACCGGTGCCCGCCTTTCGTTTTTTCGGGCGGCGACGTTAGTTGGGTATATTTCAGTTCATCCCAAGCCGACAGCCGACATGAGTACGCGTATCCGGACGGTGTCCGACGTTTCGGACGTCAAGCGCATCACCACACAGACCCTCCAGGAGATGAAGGTCGCGGGGATTCCCGTTGCGATGCTCACGGCGTACGACTTCACGTCCGCCCGCATCCTGGACGGAGCGGGGATCGACGTGATTCTGGTCGGGGATTCGGCGTCGAACGTGATGGCCGGTTACGAGACCACGCTGCCGATCACGCTGGAACAGATGATCTACCACGCGCAGTGCGTGGTTCGTGGTGTCCAGCGTGCGCTCGTCGTGGTCGATCTTCCGTTCGGCTCGTTCCAGGGCAATTCGAGGAAGGCGCTGGCCTCCGGCATCCGGGTGATGAAGGAATCAGGAGCGCACGCCGTGAAGCTCGAGGGCGGGCAGGCGATCGTCAACTCGGTAGAGCGGTTGCTGGAAGCCGGGATCCCGGTGATGGGACATCTCGGATTGACTCCGCAGAGCATCTACCGATTCGGCACGTACAAGGTCAGGGCGGAGGAGGAGGACGAGGCCGACCGCCTGCGCGAGGACGCCATCCTGCTCGAGCGGGCGGGTTGCTTCGCCATCGTCCTGGAGAAGATTCCGGCGGCGCTCGCCACGGAAGTCTCGCAGAGTCTCTCGATCCCGACTCTGGGGATCGGGGCGGGCGGCGGTTGCGACGGACAGGTTCTGGTCACCCACGACGCACTGGGCCTCTCCACGGATTTCAACCCGCGCTTCGTTCGACGATACGCTCATCTCGACCGAACGATCGCCGAATCCGTCCAGCAGTAC
>JAHEEH010000420.1 GCA_024640835.1 Bacteroidota bacterium | reverse complement strand
CCTACCGACTTCGCGAAGTGACGTCACAACCGGAGGAACTGGTCGGCGCTTCGTTCTCCGAGGGCATTTCCGGTTTCTTCATGCCGGACTGGATCGAATCCACGCCCTACGTGCTGCTCTCCCGCCAGCGCGGCCCGAACATCAACAATACGGACAGTTTGGACCTGGTTCTGCTGAACGTGACGAATAGTGATCGTCGAATCCTGGTAGAGGGTGCCTGCTGCGGTCATGTTCTGGGCAGCGGTCAGATTCTATACAACCGTGGCGGAAGTGTGCAGTCCGGAGGATCGCAGCTGATCGTACAGCCGTTCGATCTTGACGCCATGGTACCGGAAGGTCGTCCGATAGCGCTCCCGGGCGGAGGTGGGCCGGGGCAGTACGACGTCGGATCGAACGGTACGTTCATTCGCGTCGGCGGCGACCGGAGTGTTGCAGGGACCCTTTCGCTCGTTATGGTGGATGTCGAATCAGGTGCGTTGCAGGAGTTGCCGTTCGGCAAGGAGTTCTTTCAGACCGTCCGATGGTCCCCTGACGGACGTTTCGTCATGGGTCAGATCGCGCCTCCGTCGGCCTCCGCCTATGTCGCGGTCTACGACATCGACTCGGGGACCAGCCAGCGCATGTCCGTTACCTCGCTCGACGTGTTTTCGCCTGCCTGGTCACCGGACGGGACCCGTGCCGTCGCCGCTCTGCCCGCCGGCGCGGGTGGCGTGAACGGGGATCTCTACACGTTTTCGACGGACGGCTCCGGGGGAATCGAGCCGCTCCTGGAGTCCGAGCAGACGTCCTTCAACTGGCCGGACTGGTCGCGCGACGGGCGATTCGCAGTGATGCGGGGTCGGAATCAGCAGACGCTCTCCGAGGAGATCTGGAGTGTCGACATGGACACCGGTGAAGGGCACGTGCTGCGACAGGATCCGGGTCTGGACCGGCTTCCACGCGTCTCTCCGGACAACCGACTCATTGCGTACCAGAAGTCTCTCGACGGCGTCGTTTCGGTCTGGGCGATGACGTCGAACGGTTCGGATCACTGGCTCGTAGTGCAGGATGCCGCTGCGCCCGTGTGGAGTGCGGATGGATCGTCGATCTTCTTCCAACGTGGCAATGCGGTGTTTCGCGTTCCGGTCGAGTATCGCAATGGTTTCCGGACAACCGGAACTCCGGTAGAGGTCTTCCACACGGACCACCAATTCGCATTCGACCTGAGCCCCGACGGTGAACGCTTCATTCTCATGGCTGCCATGGGGGATGCGGCGTCGAACGCACACGAACTGGAGGTCATCGTGAACTGGACCAGGCGACTGCCGGCGACTCGATAGGCGCTTGACCGGCTGGACCCGCGCCCCTACCATCATGCGCGACATTCATCTGTCCGGTCCGACCATGAAGCGATCTCTGGCCCTGTTCGTTCTTGCACTCCTGTTCAGCGGCACGCTCCACGCCCAGGAGATGCCGACGGCGCTTCCCGAAGAGGCGGGGATGTCGTCCGAGCACCTGGATCGACTGTCGTCCGTCCTGCAGGGCTACGTGGACGAGGGGAGACTTCCGGGTGCCGTGGCGCTCGTCGCACGCGACGGGTACGTCGTGTACGAGGAGGCGTTCGGGCAGCTGGACAGGGAGGCAGGCACTCCCATGACGACGGATGCCGTCTTCCGGATCGCGTCACAGACGAAGGCGCTGATCAGCGTCGGCATCATGATGCTCCAGGAGGACGGGTTGCTCCTGACGGGATTGCCGGTCGGGACGTATCTGCCGGAATTCATGCAGACGACGGTGGCCGTTCCGCGGGACGAGGGTGGATACGACGTGGTGCCGGCGGATCGCCCCATCACCGTACGAGACCTCCTGACACATACCGCGGGCATCGGGTACGGCAACGGACCAGCAGCCCCGGAATGGGAGGCGGCCGGCATCCAGGGCTGGTATTTCGCGCACCGCGAGGAGCCGATCCGCGACACCGTGAGGCGGATGGCGGCATTGCCGATGGATGCCCAGCCCGGCACCCGGTTCGTCTACGGCTACAACACGGACATCCTCGGGGCGGTGATCGAGGTCGTATCCGGACAGCCGCTGGACGAGTTCCTCGCCGAGCGGATTCTCGAGCCTCTCGACATGGGCGACACGCACTTCTTCCTGCCGGCCTCCAAGGCGGAGCGCCTGGCGACGGTCTACGGAATCGTCGACGGTACGCTCACCCGGGCCCCGGAGGAAAGCTCCATGACCGGACAGGGCGCCTACGTCGAAGGTCCCCGGATGAGCTTCTCGGGTGGGGCCGGCCTGCTGTCGACCGCCCGCGACTATGCCCGATTCCTCCAGATGATGCTCAACGGCGGGGAGCTCGACGGCGTTCGGATTCTGTCGCCGACCACGGTGCAGCTCATGACGGTCAACCATCTCGGCGCCGTCGACTATTCGTGGAGCCCCGGCATGGGCTTCGGCTACGGATTCTCGACCATCAACGATCTGGGCGACTATGGCTCACCGGGCACGGAAGGGGAGTACGGCTGGGGCGGTGCGTACCACTCCACCTACTGGGTGAATCCGGCCGAGGGCCTCGTGGTGGTGTACTTCACGCAGGTGATCCCGGCTCCGCGCCTGAACGAGCATGCGGTGCTGCGGGCGATGGTGTACGGGGCGATCGAGGAGTAGGATCGTCGCCGGTCACGGGGTGATCAACCGCAGTCTGGGGAAATACGTGGTGTATCGCCGGGTATCCC
>JAHEEH010000419.1 GCA_024640835.1 Bacteroidota bacterium | reverse complement strand
GACGTAGGATCCCCGCGTGGCCTCGTCTCCCTCGAGCACGATGCGGATCGGATCCGCGGGCGTGCGGACCTGGCCGAGAAACAGGTCGATCCGTTCGAAGAGGATCTCGGCCCGTACCGCGACATCATCCATCTCGTCCTCGGTGGCGTCGTCGCTGGTGGACCGGAGCATGAAGTGCTCGGTGTCCTTTCCCAGCGCCACGGGTTCGTGCGCGGCCGTCGCGTCGCCGCATCCGGGGAATACCAGGATGCATCCGAATGAAAGCGCAGCGACCAGCATTCCCGGTGCCTGCATGAGCCGACCTCCCCGTACAGACGGGGACTACGGGCCCGGTCTGCGGTCGGTTGCGCCGGTGACACGGCCTCGTCGCGGGGCGGGTTCGATCCCTGCACGCCATGGCGCGAGTACGGGTCGACGAGCCGGGAATCCACCGCGACCGGGATTCGCATTTGTTGGCCGTGCGGCGTAGCATCTTCGCCAGGCGAGATCTTGCTCGCCATGCGTGGCTACACCGCGAGGTCCACAATGAAGCGACAGACGATGAGCACGATGGCCCTCGTCATGGGGGTTCTATGTATCGTGCTGGCCGTGGTCATTCTGGTGTTTGCCGATGGCCTCCGGAGATGGTACAGCGGACTTTTCTTCCTGCTCATGGGAGTCGTGGCGCTGACGAGCGCGGTCCGGTGGCGGCGGCCTGACGCCGGCTGATGTCCCTTGATGCCGGTCGGATTGCGGCGTCACCTGCCGACCCGCAGGGATCTCCTCCCGGCTGGCACGAGAGGGGCCGAATCAGTACCCTTCCTGCCGTATGCCTGCGGTCAGAGCCCGATTCCGGATCGCTACCGGTCCCCGCCGGCCGTTCACCCCGTTCCATCACACGCCTCCAATTCCGCCATGCGAATCGTAGCCAGTGCCCTGATCATCACGCTCTTCCTTGCCTCGTGCGCCGGCACGGACGACCGATCGACAGTCGAAGAGCCGGTCGCGGCGCCGGAATCTGCGGAAGAGGTTACGGCAGCGATAGAGGCGGCCTATGTCCGGATGGTCGATGGCATGGCTTCCGGGGACGTTTCGGGAATGGTACAGACCCTGTACACTCCCGACGCCAGGTTCCATCCGCCCCTGGCAGGTCCCGTCGAAGGCCGAGACGCCATTGCGGCCACGCTGTCTGCCGTCCTCGATACCGGAGTGAGGATCAGCCCGTCCCCGGTTCACGTGGATGTGTTCGGGGATGTGGCCTTCGAGTACGGAATCGGCGAAATCACGGAGCCGAATGGCGAGGTCGACCGAGGCACCTATGTCGTGCTCTGGAAGAAGGTCGACGGAAACTGGATGATCCATCGCGATTTCGTCAGTGGGTCGACGCCGTAGGGACAATCGGCCGTCGTCGGCTGCCGGACGCCGTCGGCTCTCTCGAATGCTCCCGATGATTTCGCGCACTGATCCTCCCCGGCAACGGGAGGATCTGGAGGTGGGGCCCATCCCTCACGGATCACCGGGGGGCCGTAGAGGTTTACGCGCGTGCCCGAACGTGGTCCATTTCGGAGACCCATTTCGCCGCCCTACCCCCGGTCAACTCGAACCAACAGGTGCTCGCGATGAGAGAGCGTGGATGGATTTTGGTCCTGGGTATCAGCATCGCGTTGGCCGGCTGGTTCGTCGGACAAGGCTTTGTGAAGGGTCGGACCGCAGACCGGTACGTCACCGTGAAGGGCGTCGCCGAACGGGACGTGATGGCCGATCTCGCACTCTGGCCACTGCAGGTCGTGGGTAGTGCCAATCGGCTCGGTGACGCCCAGGTGGAGATTGACCGAAGCATGGAGACGGTCATGGCTTTTCTGGAGGGATTCGGCGTGGACGGCGCACAGGTGGAACTGCAGGGGGTCGAAGTGACAGATCTCGCAGCCAACCAGTATGGCCCTGACGCCCGGCAGGGTCTGCGGTACGTCGTGGCCCAGCGGGTCATGGTGCGATCGGAGGATCCCCTCGTCATTCACGCGGCGAGCCAGGCCGTGGGCGACCTGATCGTCAAGGGGGTCGTGCTCAAGTCGGGAACGGGTTGGGGCCCGACCGCTCCGACCTACCTGTTCAAGGGACTGAACAGCCTCAAGCCGGCCATGATCGCGGAAGCGACGGCGGCGGCACGGGAAGCGGCCGCGCAGTTTGCCACGGATGCCGGCAGCACGTTGAGCGGTATCCGGCGCGCCAACCAGGGCGTGTTCGTCATCCTGCCTCGAGATCCCGCGGCGGGCGTATCGGAGGAAGGCCAGCTGCACAAGACCGTCCGCGTGGTAGCGACGGTCGAATACACCCTGCGGTAGCCGGGCCGATGTCGGGAAATCCCCCTTGTCCGGTGAACCGGAGGTGATTAGGATGCGTACCGACCGCTGGCGAAATTTCGCCCCGAACCATCGGCCGCCGAACAGCGCATGTCCATTCCGGTTCTCGTCCACGGGCTTCTCGTATTCGCCGCGCTCGTCTCCTTCGCATGGGTGATCCGCAAGCGCGCGGCAGTGCTCCGCCTGGGTGCGGATGATCCACGTGGTGGATCGAAACGGCAGCGGCTCGGTCGCCTCCTGATCGTCGGCTTCGGCCAGTCGCGACAGCCGCGGTACCTGGTGGCCGGCGTGCTGCACATCCTCATCTTCGCCGGCTTCCTGGTTCTCTCCCTGCGCTCGCTAACCCTGCTCGGTGAGGGCTTTTCGCCCGGATTCGCCC
>JAHEEH010000418.1 GCA_024640835.1 Bacteroidota bacterium | reverse complement strand
GTTCTCCGACGATGGCACGCTGGTGTACATACCGTCTGCTGGCGAGAACCTGCTCCGCGCGATCGACTGGACCACCCGAGACGGCATCACCACTCCGCTGAGGACGGACAAGGTCAATTGGGCCAATCCCAGTTTTTCTCCGGACGGTGAAAAGCTGGCGATGGACGTCAGTGACGGCACGCAAAAAGATGTCTGGGTGTACGAGTGGCGACGCAATCGCCCCACACGGGTCACGTTCGATCAAGGAAACGACGTGTACCCCGTGTGGTCTCCCGATGGGACACAAATCGTCTTCGCCTCCTATGGCGATGCGGAGTTCAATGGCCAACTACGCATCGTCAATGCGGACGGGACTGGAGCGCCGACGGCGGTGGCCGGCCAGAGCGGGGGCCAAATTCCAATGTCCTGGAAGCACGACGGAACGATGCTCGCCGTTATGGAGTTTGCGACGGACACGAAGTCTTTTGACATTTCGATGGTCGCCATGACGCGCGGCGCCGACCAGGCATGGACCGCAGGCCAATCCACTCCCTTTGTCGATTCACAGGCGACCGATGCCGTGCCCCAGTTCTCTCGAGATGGCCGATGGGTCGCGTACGCATCGGATGAGGAGGGCGTATTCAACGTCTACGTAAAGCCCTTCCAGGCCGCCGGGGGGCCGCGGAAAGTGTCGATGAATGGCACATATCCGCGCTGGTCGAAGACCGCCGATGAGCTGCTCTTCCTCGGCCCCGAAGGCAAGGTGCTCTCGACGAGGTACTCTGTGGAAGGTGGTGCATTCTATGCCGACACTCCACAGCCGTGGACACCGACACTAACTCTCCGTCCCGGCGGTGAGTTCAGCTATGACATTCACCCAGACGGTGAGCGCCTGGCACTCGCTGCGATCGAACAGAAAGACGTCGTGCGCGACCATCTCGTCGTCATGAACAACTTCTTTGACTACGTGAAGGGGGTCGTCGACGGGAAACAGTGAGAACTGTCCCCCGGGTCTGAAGACCCGGGGCTCCGAAGACCTCCGAAGGCCTCCGAAGACCTCCGAAGACCTCCGAAGACCTCCGAAGACCTCCGAAGACCTCCGAAGACCCGGGGCTCCGAAGACCTCCGAAGACCCGGGGCTCCGAAGACCTCCGAAGACCTCCGAAGACCTCCGAAGACCTCCGAAGACCTTCGGAGAGCCGGACCTTCAGGTCCGGCTGAACATGAACATGATCCCCTGATCTCCCGGCGGATCATTTCTTGCTCTTCCCACCTCCGAATGCGTCACCCTCATCGTCTGGCGACCGAGAGCTATCGGGGCGGATCCCGCTATTCTCTGACGACTTGCACCCACCGTCGTCGCAACTACTTCACCGACCATCGCTTGGTCGACTGTGTTGGGACGCAGTTGCTGCGTACCGCCAGGACTGAGGGGTTTGCAGTTCTCGCGTACTGCTTCATGCCGGATCATCTTCACGTCGTCGTTGAGGGCTTCGACGATACGTCGAACCTGCCGCGCTTCGTTCGGCTCGCGAAGCAGCAGACCGCGTATCACTTCAAACGCGTGACCGGCGAGCGCCTGTGGCAGGACAGCTACTTCGACCGCACGCTTCGGCGTGACGATGATCTGGGCGCTATGATCCGGTATGTGCTCGACAACCCAGTCCGCGCGGGCCTGGTGAGTACGCCGATGGAATATCCGCATTGGGGATCCCAAGTGACGTCGCGCGCGGGGCTTCTGGAATTCGCGGGGGATTGTCCCCGGGTCTGAAGACCCGGGGCTCCGAAGGACGTCGGACGGGTTGCCCCGGGGCTCCGAAGGACGTCGGACGGGTTGCCCGGGGCTCCGAAGGACGTCGGACGGGTTGCCCCGGGGCTCCAAAGGACGTCGGACGGGTTGCCCCGGGGCTCCGAAGGACGTCGGACGGGTTGCCCCGGGGCTCCAAAGGACGGACCTTCGGAGAGCCAGGCCTTTCGGAGAGCCGGACCTTCAGGTCCGGCGGATCGCCTCGGCCACGACATCGCAGGGACCGATGGCCTTTCCGGTCACGGTTGCTACTGCATCTTCCAGAACGCCACGCCGCCGGCCTGCTTGCCGACGTCGGCCGTCGCAACGCGTGTGAGGGTGCCCAGGTCGTAGACCTCGACCGTTCCCGGCTGGCCGCCGACGCCCTCGAGCGTGACGAACGCGTACTTCGAGTCCGGCGAAATCACCACACCGTGCGGAATGGTCCGGCTGGTCTCGAGATTCGCGGCCTCCTTACCGGACTTCAGGTCCCAGATGCCGATGGCGGCCGACTTCTTGTAGGTCGTCACCAGGAACCTGCCGTTCGGCGAGACATCGATGTTGTAGGGACCGGCTGTCGTATTCTCGAACGTGCGGCTGATTTCCCACTTGGCGATGTCCACCTCGTAGATCGCGTTCGAATTGTTGCCCGCGACGTAGACCTTTCCGGAAGCGGTTGGCGTGGCCCAGGTCGGCTGGACCAACTGGCCTTTCATGGACTTCATCATGGCGGCGCCCGCGTCGCTGGTCATGTCCATGCTCGCCATGTGTTCGGCGTGCCCGGACAGCGCCAGTTTCCGCGACACCTCGAACGTCAGGCCGTCCACCTCCCACAGATGGTCGTCCATCATCGACACGTGATACTGCTTCGTCCCGCTCGCGTCCAGGCGCGATCCGTGCGGCATGATGCCGGTCGGCACCTGCGCAATCTCCGTCATCGATTCCGTGTCCACC
>JAHEEH010000417.1 GCA_024640835.1 Bacteroidota bacterium | reverse complement strand
GTACCGGATCGCGGCGTCGGTGTGTCCCTGCGCCCAGCGACCGATCTGACGAATGCGGGCGGGCCAGGACTCGGGCACCTCCTCGTAGCACTCGTACCGGTTCGAGTACGCGATCTTCCATCCGCCCAGCACGAGCCGGAAGGTGATGTCGGTGTCCTCGGCGAGCGAGTCTTCACGCCAGCCACCGACCGCCCGGAGCGCCGAGACGCGCACGCCTCCGACGGTCCCGCCGTACTGGGCCACGACCTGCAGGTTCATGCGAGCCTGCTGGTCCACCTGGTACCCGGCGGCACGCTCGAGGTCGAGCATGCGGGTGAGCAGGTTCGTCGGCGTGTTCAGGGGAACCACGCGACCCATCACGGCGCCGACTTCAGGGTCAAGGAACGGTGCGGAGAGCTTCTTGATGAGGTCCGGGCCGGGCACGTAGTCGGCGTCGAATACCAGGATGATGTCGTCGCTGACCAGCGGGAGCGCATCCTGCAGCGCGGCGGACTTGCCCGGCTTCGCGCCATTCTCCCGATGGACCGGCTGTATGCGGTCCGGATGCGCCGACGCGTACCGATCCAGGATCTCGGCCGTGCGGTCCGTGGATCGGTCGTTCACGGGCACGATCCGCATCCGCTCGGGCGGGTAATCGGCGGCCAGGAGGGCGTCGAGGATGTGCTCCACGACCGCTTCCTCGTTGTGGCACGGCACCAGTACGGTGATGTGCGGCCAATCCGCCTCCTCAATGGGAACGTACGGGTGGCGCTGCTTGCCGAAGAGCCGGTTGTGCGTAAAGAGGTAGTGCCGGATCGCATACATGCAGATCACGAGCACGATGAAGAGCAGGACCAGCAGCGCGAGGCGAACCGCCAGCGTCTGCTCGGGTCCGCGGAACCGGGTCACGAGCACCACGGGATCCCGATAGACGATGAATACGCCCGACGCGGGATCCTGCGCCGCCCTGTTCGATACCGCCGGCCCGAAATACGTCCCGGTCCGGCGCTCCAGGTCAGCTGCCGTGGCATCGGAATAGGACGATGACGATGGATTCGGGCCGGCGGCCGTCACGTTCGATATCGTCCGCTCTTCCGCACCACCGGGTGTCGCGCCAAGCCCCCCGACGACGGGAAGGAACAGGACCGTCGCAAGGGCTGCGGCGGCGAGGTACCGGGGCGACAGGCTATCGGGAAGGAATCGGATCACGGAGCTCAAGGAGTCTCGAGTCTGAATCGAACGTATCGGTCATTCACTGCGGCCGGATAACAGACACATTCCGTGCCGAGTGAAAATCCCTCAATACAACACGAAAAATTGAGGTCCCGCGCGTCTCAAATGGATAGCGCGTCTCACGATGAGACCGCGGGCGGTGACCGTTCGACCCTACTCCCGCCAGTTCTCAACCGGGATCGGCCGTGGGCGAAACCATACCGGCCGAGGCCTCCGTTGCGGCGAACCGGGGCACGAGTCGCCCGGCGCCCTGGCGAAGCGAACCGGGCAGGCGGCCTCGAACGGAGAGGCCCAGGACGGTAGCCCTGCGCAACGACCGGCACGCCGCCAGCCGCGGGCGCGGCCCTTCCTCTTCCCTCGAACCGGGCGCCAACCCGCTCTCTACTGCGCCTCGACGAGAGCACGGAGCGTCCGGCGCGCCTCCGACAGCATGCCGGATGCCAGCTCGTAGTTGTGCAGACCGCGCGCGCCGGATCGGGCCAGTCCCGAATGGACGCGTCGGATTCGCTCGGCATCCGGAGACGAGCGCTGGGCCGGGGGAAGTCCGTCGAGGAGGTCGCCCACCTCGAGCAGGAGCGCCTCGACCTCGTCCCTCCATTCCGCCCCCATCTCGACATAGTCCTCGTCGTGGCAGTCGGCGCACACCGATGCCTCGGGACGCAGGACTGCCCCTCCGCTCACGTGGCAGTCGGCGCACTCGATCTCCGCGTCGGCCATGATGTCGGGGCTGTCCTGCCCCTCGAACGTTCCCCGGAAGATGGAGGCCGCCTCCTGGTGGCACGATTCGCAGGTCGTTGCTGCGAGCCGCTGCTCCGCGTGATGCCAGCTGTTGCAGTTCGTCGGTGTAAGAATCACCTGGCCGTGCCGCGACACGTTGGAATGGCAGGTCGAGCACTCGAGTCCCTGCTCTTCCACGTGGATCTGGTGGCTGTACTGGAGCCCACGATACTCGACCGTGCGACGCTCGACGCCCGTGTGACAGTTGGCGCAGGCGCCCGGGACCTCGGAAGCCTGTGCGATCTCCGGAAGCACGAAGCTCCCTCCGACGGCACCGGCAGCCTCCGCCAGGTGTTCGTACCCGGTGCGGAGCAGCTGGTCGTAATACGTGACGTTGTGGACGGGCTTGCCCACCCGAACCACGTGCTCGATGCGACGGGCCTCCGTCAAGGGCTCGTCGGCCTCCACACGGGCCGATGCCCGCGCCGAGCGGACCATGCCCTCGACCGACCCGAGGGCCCGGGTGAACTCGGCAAGCTTGGACCGGGCGCCTTCCCGCCACATGGACAGAAGCCGGTTGTACCCGGTGCCGTGGCACGTTTCGCAGGAGCGGGGAAGGGCCACTTCGCTCCCGCCGTTGTCCGGGCCGATCGATTCATGGAAGCTGTGGCAACCTGCACAATCGAGGCCGGCTTCGAACATGGGGCTCGGCGTGCCGGGGTGGCTTCCGACCTGGCCGGTGAACAGCATGACCTGCTCCTGGTGCGTTCCCCGGTGGCAGGTCGAACACTCCAG
>JAHEEH010000416.1 GCA_024640835.1 Bacteroidota bacterium | reverse complement strand
ACTGGACGCCCCTGCCGCCGGCGTGCTGGGACTGCCGGCCAGCACGCCCGTCGTGGGGGGTGGCGGGGACCAGGCCGCGCAGGCCGTCGGCGTCGGAGCCGTGCGGCCATCGGTTTCCGCCCTCACGGTTGGAACCTCGGGCGTGGTGTTCGCCGCGAGCGAGGCTCCCGTGTTCGATCCCGACGGGCGAGCCCACGCCTTTCCGCACGCGGCGCCCGGCCTCTGGCACATGATGGGGGTGATGCTCTCCGCGGCCGGCAGCCTGCAGTGGTACCGCGACGTGCTCGCCCCGGGGGTACCGTTCGACGAGCTCGTCCGCGAGGCAGCCGCCGTTCCGGCCGGAGCCGACGACCTGATCTTCCTCCCCTATCTGTCCGGAGAACGCACGCCGCACGCCGATCCGTTCGCGCGCGGCGTCTTCTCGGGCCTCACCCTGAGTCACCGGAGGGGCCACCTGACGCGGTCGGTCCTCGAAGGGGTCGCTTTCGGACTGAAGGACAACCTGGACCTGCTCGTGCGCGCGGGAGTGCCTGCCCCGTCGGCCCTGCGGGCCTCGGGCGGCGCCCTCAAGAGCCCGTTGTGGAGAAGCATCCTCGCGAGCGTCCTCAACACGGACCTCGAGGTCGTGGCCTCCCCGGAAGGGGCGGCCCACGGTGCGGCGCTGCTCGCCGGCGTAGGAGTCGGGGCGTGGCCGGACGTCGAGACCGCTTGCGAGGCGTCCGTCCGCATCGGGGAGACGGAGCATCCCGACCCTGTCCTGGCCGAAGCCTACGGACCGGTGCATGGGCGTTTCCGGGACCTGTACCCCGCCGTGAAGCCCCATTTCCCCACCGGATAGCCCGTCGCGTGTCCACTCGTCGACTGATCTCCGGACTGCTCCTCGCCACCACCATGGCCGCGTGCAACCCCTTTTCGCCGGCGCTCGAGGAGGGAGCGGCGTTCGGGGATCTCCTGGGGGACCCGACGACCGTCGAGGGGTTCTTCACCAACTTCCGCAACGCCTACGAGCTGCGGGACCTGTCCCTGTACGAGCCCCTGCTCGACTCGCAGTTCGTCTTCATCTGGCGCGACTTCGACGCCCAGATCGACCGGGAGTGGGGTTTTGCCCAGGACCTGGAGACCACGAGGAGACTGTTCGCCAACGCCAACCTGATCCGCCTGCAGTGGAATCAGATCCTGTCGAGCGACGAGCTCGTTCCATTCCTGCAGTCCCGCGTGATCCGATCCTTCAACCTGACGATCACTCTCGAGACCGGAGACGTGTTCCGTGGTGACGGAAACGTCAACTTCCTCCTCGCCCGCCGCGATTCGACGGCGGCATGGAGGCTCCTCCGGTGGCGGGATGAAAGCGAGTTCTGACGCCACCCGTCGGGCCGTCGTCCCAGGGCGCATCGAACGCCCGGCGGCGATCGGGTTCAGTCCAAAATGAAGCCTCTGTGCGTACCGACGAGCGGGTTGCGCTTGCGGACGAGGGGTGTACATTATCTGAATCGTTTCAACCCCTGTCTGCCATGGAAAGCGCCCTCAAGTACGCCGAAGCGCACTTCGAAACCTTCGTCACGGAGCTGGAAGACCTGCTCCGCATCCCGTCCATCAGCACGGATCCCGAGTATGCGGGAGAGATCCGCAGGGCGGCGGGATGGCTGGTGGATCATTTCAAGTCGCTCGGTTTCCCGGTAGCCGAAATCGTCGAAACGGAGGGCCACCCGGTCGTGTACGCCGAGTACCTGGTCGATGCGAGCCGTCCGACCCTGCTCGTCTACGGCCACTACGACGTGCAGCCTCCGGACCCGCTCGAGCTCTGGGATTCCCCTCCCTTCGAGCCGGTCCGGAAGGACGGAGTCCTCTATGGCCGCGGCACGTGCGACGACAAGGGGCAGCTGTTCATGCACGTGAAGGCCGCCGAAGCCTGGCTCAAGACCGCCGGCACCCTGCCGGTGAACCTGAAGTTCATGCTCGAGGGCGAGGAGGAGAACGGCTCGGCTCACCTTCCGGACTTCATCCGGGCGAACAAGGATCGGCTCCGCGCGGACGTCGTGGCCGTCTCCGACACGACCCTCTTCCGCCCCAACCTTCCTTCGATCACGTACGGGCTTCGAGGCCTGGCCTACGTCGAAGTCACGCTGACGGGCCCGGATCGTGATCTGCATTCCGGGGTCTACGGCGGCGCCATCGAGAACCCGATCAACGCACTGGCGCGCCTGATCTCGAACCTGCACGACGAGCACCACCGGGTCACCGTACCGGGCTTCTACGACAGCGTACGTCCCCTCTCGGACCAGGAACGGTCCAATTTTGCTGCGCTGCCCTTCGACGAGAAGGAGTGGGCGGGCGAGGTCGGCGTGTCGGTGACGAAGACCGAGGACGGGTACACGCCGCTCGAGGGCACGACCGCGCGCCCGACGCTGGACTGCAACGGGATCTGGGGCGGCTATATCGCGAAGGGCGCCAAGACCGTGCTGCCGTCGAAGGCGAGTGCCAAGATTTCCATGCGCCTGGTCGCCGACCAGACGCCCGCCGAGATCACGGAGAAGCTCCGCCGGTATTTCGAGGCCAACACGCCGCCCACGATGAAGCTGAAGTTCACCGATCTGCACGGTGGATACGGCGTGCTGGTGGACCTCGACAGCTCCGCGATGGAGGCGGCCACCGAGGCGCTGCGGGGCACTTTCGGGTCCGACCCGGTCTTCATCCGCTCCGGCGGTTCCATCCCCGTGGTGGCCGATT
>JAHEEH010000040.1 GCA_024640835.1 Bacteroidota bacterium | reverse complement strand
ATGCTCTCGAGCCACAACATCCTGAGCCCTGCGCACGGTGGCCCCATCACGGTGCCCACGCAGGACATGGTGCTCGGTCTGTACTACATGACCAAGTCCCGTGCCGGCATGAAGGGCGAAGGCATGAGGTTCTCCAGCATGGTGGAGGCCCGGCAGGCCTTCGACCAGGGCATCGTGGAGCTGCACTCCAGGGTCAAGGTCCGCCTGTCGGACGGCGAGGTCATCGAGACCACCGTCGGTCGCGTGGTATTCAACGAGATCGTCCCCGGGGAAGTGGGCTTCATCAACGAGGTCCTGACGAAGAAGAACCTCCGCCTGATCATCGGCCGCGTGCTCAAGGCCTCCGGGTTCCCCAAGACGGCCCGGTTCCTGGACGAGATCAAGCAGGCGGGATTCGAGCGAGCGACCAGCGCGGGCCTCACGTTCTCGCTGACCGACATCGTGGTTCCGGACGCGAAGGAGAAGCTCATCAAAGCGGCGGAGACCGAGGTCGAGAAGGCCCGCGGCAACTACGCGATGGGCTTCATCACGGAGAACGAGCGCTACAACCAGGTCATCGACATCTGGACCCACACCAACAACCAGGTGTCCGAGGTCCTGTTCGAGACGCTCCGCACCGACCGGGAAGGCTTCAACGCCATCTACATGATGGCCGACTCGGGTGCCCGAGGCTCGAAGGAGCAGATCCGGCAGCTCGGCGGCATGCGCGGCCTCATGGCGAAGCCGCAGAAGAGCCTGGTCGGATCGGCCGGCGAGATCATCGAGAACCCGATCATCTCGAACTTCAAGGAAGGGCTCTCGGTCCTCGAGTATTTCATCTCCACGCACGGCGCCCGCAAGGGTCTTGCCGACACGGCCCTGAAGACGGCCGACGCCGGCTACCTGACGCGCCGCCTGGTGGACGTCGCGCAGGACGTAACCGTAACGCAGACCGACTGCGGCACGCTCCGCGGAATCCGCATTTCGGCCCTGAAGGACAACGAGGACGTGGTCGAGCCGCTGGCCGACCGCATCCTGGGCCGCGTATCGGTCCACGACGTCACCGACCCGCTCACGGGCGACCTCATCGTCTCGGCCAACGAGGTCATTGACGAGGAGAAGGCCCGCAGCATTTCGGAGACCTCGATCGAGGAGGTCGAAATCCGCTCGGTGCTGACGTGCGAGTCGCGTCGCGGCGTCTGTGCCCTGTGCTACGGGCGCAACCTGGCCACGGGCCGACTCGTGGAGGATGGTGAGGCCGTGGGTGTGGTCGCAGCTCAGTCCATCGGTGAGCCCGGTACGCAGCTGACGCTGCGGACCTTCCACATCGGTGGTACGGCCAGCCGCATCTCGGCCGAGAGCACGATCCAGTCCAAGTTCGCCGGTATCGTCGAGTTCGAGAACCTTCGAACCGTCTCGTACGACGATGGCGACCACGAGCGCGAGGTCGTGCTCTCGCGCCAGGGTGAGGTGCGCATCGTGGACCAGGGCGAGGGGCGGCGACAGCTGATCTCGTACCTGATTCCCTACGGTGCCGAAATCCTGGTGGCGAAGGCCAGCGTCATCGAGAAGGGTGCGGTGCTCGCGAGCTGGGACCCCTACAACAGCGTCATCCTGTCCGAGGTCGCCGGCCGTGTCGAATTCCAGGATATCATCGAGGGTACGACGTTCCGGGAGGAGAGCGACGAGCAGACCGGCTTCAAGGAGAAGGTCATCATCGACTCCCGCGAACGGAATCTGACCCCGGCCATCCTGATTTCCGGCGCCGACGGGACCGCGCGGGAGTACCCGCTGCCGGTCCGCGCCCGAATCCAGGTGGACGCCGGCGACGCCGTTCAGGCGGGTCGGATCCTGGTGAAGATTCCGCGCCAGTCCGCCAAGACCCGCGACATCACGGGGGGTCTGCCGCGCGTGACCGAGCTCTTCGAAGCGCGTACGCCCACGGATCCGGCCGTCGTGTCGGAGATCGACGGCATCGTGGCGTTCGGAGGCCGCAAGCGCGGAGCCCAGGAAGTCGTGGTCACCAGCCGTGACGGCACGGAGTCGAAGACCTACCTGGTGTCGCTTACCAAGCACATGCTGGTGCACGACAACGACTTCGTTCGTGCCGGCGAGCCGCTGTCGGACGGGCAGGTTTCGCCGCAGGATATCCTGCGCATTCTCGGTCCGCGCGCCGTCCAGGAGTATCTCGTGAACGAGATCCAGGAGGTGTACCGACTGCAGGGCGTGACGATCAATGACAAGCACATCGAGTGCATCGTGCGCCAGATGATGCAGAAGGTGCGCGTGGCGGATCCGGGCGACACCAACCTGCTCGAAGACGACCACGTGGACCGGTTCGTGCTGGAGCAGCTGAACGACGATCTGTACGACAACTTCGTCGTGGTCGACCCGGGCGATTCCGTGCTCCAGATTGGCGACGTGGTGGATCGAAGGCGCCTGCGTGAGGTCAATTCCGACCTGAAGCGTCGCGACCTGACCTCCGTCGTCGAGCGCGACACGCAGCCCGCCGTGGCCGAGCCGGTGCTGCTCGGAATCACGCAGGCCGCGCTTTCGACCGACTCGTTCGTGTCGGCGGCTTCGTTCCAGGAGACCACCAAGGTGTTGACCGACGCCGCCATCTCGGCGAAGAACGACCCGCTGTACGGTCTCAAGGAGAACGTGATCGTCGGGCACCTCATCCCCGCGGGTACCGGTCAGCGCCGGTTCAAGAAGATCATCGTCGGCTCCAAGCGCGAGTACGAGGAGATGGTGCTGGGTGAGGGAGAGTCCGCATCGGCCAAGAAGGATGGCGCGGCCGCCGAAGTGGAGGCCTGATCCTGGTCTCGGGATGAACTGGAAGGCCCCGGGTGCTTCGAGCGTCCGGGGCCTTTTCCTTGTCGGATCGGGGGATCTCCCCGGAGCGGGTTACTTATCGGCCCGTGGGCGCGGCTTCAGTAACAAGATTTCGGGCCGATGCATCAATCGGGCAACTCCTTCGTATGGTTGTTGTAACAACGAAATGAACGGATAGCCGGGGATTCCCATGCTACGGGACGTGTACCTTCAGGTCGGACTGGGATGGACGGTGATCATCGGCGGACTCGTCATGCTCACCGCCCTCTCGTGGCTCGTGGCGATGGCCGGGGCGGTCACCCGGCCCATGGGTCTGCTTCGTCGCGGCATGCTGCTCGGCATCCTGACGATCCTTCCCCCGTCGGCCATCATCGTCCTGATGCGATTCGTGGCCGCCACGCGGGGCGAATACCGGGCCCGCCGCACCCCTGACCGCGGACCGGCCTCGTCTTCGTCTTCCGATCTCCAGCTCGTGAGTCCGGGCCTCCGGGCCGCGTGACGCTGGCGGCTCACGCGCCGGACGGGGGCGGAGCGAGCTCCGCGAAGGAGCGGTTGTCGATCGCGTATCGGGACCAGTCCACGAAGTCGAAATGCCACCATTCGGCACGGTAGACCGTGAATCCGCGGGCACCCATGGCCGAAATCAGGATCTCGCGGTTTTCCCGCGGCGCGGAAGGACCGCCCCCGTAGTCGGCATGGGCCCGGTCCGTGAACTCGTCGTACCCGCTGGGCATGGGCAGGACGCGCCCCGACGAGAGCTCGACGAGTCCTGCGTCCACCGCGCATCCCCGGTTGTGGCGTGATCCCAACGAAGGCGTGGCCACGAAGGTGCGGAATTCGGGAGGCGTCGCCTCCCAGAAGAGCCATGTAACCCACCAGGGCCGGTAGGCGTCGTAGACCACGAGACCGAGGCCACGCCGCTCCAGATCGTCCTGCACGCGTCGCAGCGCCTCCGCCGCGGGCCGCTGCAGGAAGGCCGCCGCTTCGGGATAGACGCGTGTCCGCAGGAAGTTGCGGGACGTGGCGTACCGGAGGTCCAACCGGATGCGGGACGAGCCGTCCGAGAGGGGCACGAAATCGGAATCCCGGAACGGCCCGGTTTCCGCCGGAGGAACGGCCTCCGTCGCGAGCGGAACCAGCTCCTCGATCGGTCGGAGAGGTTCGATGGTGTAGAGTTCGCTCTCGCTCACGCGACCTCACTCCCGGGATTGGGCAGGAGCCGGCGCGGGATCGGCACGGAGCGAATCCTCCCCGCCGGACGCCGGGATCGGACTCCCCGCGGTCGAGTCGACGGGGGACTCGCCGCGGCGCATGCGCTCCATGGCGTCGAACCGCTCCCTGACGGCGGGATCGGTCGCCAGCGTGCGCATGGTGCGGGCAGCATACACGCCGAGGGCGGCCGAGGCGATGAGGGCCACGGTCACGAGGATTCGCGAGGCCCATTTCTTCAGCGGCCGGATGGGAACGGTGTCCCTCATCGAATCGGGATCGCGCGGGGCGTCCATCATGGCGGTGTGGTGCATGACCGGGTTGCCGGGCGCATGAAACGTGGTGCACGCCGGGCGGTTCGCGCCGTCGGATCCCCTGCCGCGCGCCGGGCTCAATCGAGAGACCCCTTCCGGGCCTCGTGCCCGTGTTCACCCCAGAACCGTACCAGGGCTTTCACGAACCGGAGGGAGCGCTCCAGGCTCTGGACCGTATTCCACTCGAAGCACGAATGGTAGTCCATCCCGCCGGTGAACAGGTTGGGCGTGGGAATCCCGGCTTCCGAGAGGCGGGAGCCGTCGGTTCCGCCGCGTACGGGCTCGGGGCGCAGCGTGATGCCGATTCCCTCGGCCGCTTCGAGGGCGAAGAGCACGGCGCGCGGATCTTTCTCTTCGATGTAGGAGCGCATGTTGCGGTACTGGTCCCTGATCGAGAGCTCGATCGAGGCGCCCGGATACCGGATGCGTAGCGATTCGACGATTCGCGTGACGAGATCCTTGCGCCGCTCGAGCCCGTCGGAGGTGAAATCACGCAGGATGAGCTTCACGGAGGCGCTCGAAACGTCCCCTGCCGTGGTCGTATGCGGGTGGAGGAATCCGTCCATGCCGTCCGCGTGCTCCGGGGACTCGGCCTCGGGAAGCTCCGCGACGAGCCTGGCCGCGATGCGGATCGCATTCACCATGACCCCCCGGGCGTATCCGGGGTGAACCCCCGTTCCGCCGACCGTCACGGTGGCTTCGGCGGCGTTGAACGTCTCGTACGAGATCGTGTCCACGTCGCTTCCGTCGATCGTGTAGGCCACGTGCGCGCCGAGCCGCTCGAGATCCAGGTGGTCCACGCCATGGCCGATCTCCTCGTCGATCGTGAAGCAGATCCGGACCTCCGGCCTGGGGCCTGCGTCGGTCACGAGATCTGCGACGAGCTGCACGAGGATGGCAACCCCCGCCTTGTCGTCCGATCCGAGCAGGGTGGTTCCGTCACTCGTGATCAGGTGTTCGCCGAGGTGTCGAAGCAGTGCCGGCTGCCTCGTCGGATCGAGCGTGACCGACGGATCCCCGGGGAGCGTGATCACCCCGCCCTCATACGGGGGATGTACGATGGGCCGAACCCCGGCTCCAGGCGCATCCGGTGCGGTGTCCATGTGGGCCAGCAGGGCAACCACGGGCAGGGGACCCCCGCCGGGTGCCGTGGCCGTGGCCTGCAGGGTGGCCCAGACGTATCCGTACTGGTCCATCGTGGCAGGGACACCGATGTCGGCGAATTCGGATACCAGCAGCCTTGCGAGATCCTTCTGCTTCCCGGTCGACGGCACGATCGCGGAATCCGGATCGGACTGCGTGTCGATACGAACGTACCGCAGGAATCGTTCGACCACCTCCGGTCGTCCGCCATCTGCCTGCTCAGTTCCCTTCATCGCCGTTGCAGGTTATGGTTATTGCGGACACGATCTCGCGCTCCCTGTCGGAGCCGGCGGGCCGGTTGATCAAACGGCCGTTGACCACCAGGGCCGAGGATCCTCCCCCGTCCAGGTTCATCGCCCACGTGGCGCCGAGGTCCCGCAGGATGACGGCCAGTCCCTCCAGGTACACGCCGCGGCTGAGCGGCTGCCGGCCGTCCACGACCACGAGGACCAGGTGCCCGTCGGCGGTCACTCCGGCCGCCGAGCGTGGGTGCACGCGGGGTATGTGGGCGTCGAAAAACGCTTCCTCCTCGCGGGTGACGAGGAAAGCCCCGTCCGCCAGGATCATCGGGCCCGCGGAAAGCGCCCACTGCGGGAACCAGGCGAATCCGTCGCGGAGATCGGGAGCGATCGCCGGTCTGCCCAGCGCGTTGTCGAACGGTTCGCGCCAGGCGCGGATCGTGTCGCCCGCGGCGCCCACCCAGCGGATCCGTGGCGTTCCGGACGTGTCGGCTCCGATCGTGGCGCGTGCCACGGGATACCGTACCTGCTGCCAGATCACACCCTCCAGGACCGGGCTGATCCGCCTCCCGCTCCGCACCAGCAGCCCGATGTGCCGGCCGTGTCCGCTGTCGTCGATCCGGTAGAAGCCGCCGTTGATGAGGACGCACGCTCCGCTCGAGGCGGCCAGCTCGGTGGGCGTTGCCCGCGCATCCTCGTCGTCGGCGGTCGCGACGCCGAGCCGTACACCGCTTGCTGCGGGATCGGCCAGGACGGCCCACGTCCGAAGCGGCAGGTCCGGGCTGCTTCCCGAGAGGAGCCGCACGCCTTCCGGCAGCGTACCGGTGGGCGGATCCATCTCGATCCAGTCGATCCCGATCGGCTCGAAACTCCCCGTTCCACCCGAGCAGCCGGCCAGGGCGAGGATGAGGAGCACTATCGGAACGGATCGGCTGGAGGCCACGAAATTCGCGTCAATGGGCTCGGAAGGTACGATCCGGCGGTGACGTCGCGAGCGGCCGTTGCCGGTGCAACTACTCTTGAACCGCTCCGTATCGATCCATCGGAAGCCCAATATCCTCAATGTCATGCGAATCTCCCTGCGAACCTCACTCATCGCCCTGCTGTTGGCCGCGTGGGTCCTGCCGGTTTCGGCCTGGACCGGTCCGCAACCGTCGGTCGACACCATCAAGCGGAGCTTCAAGGTCGGTCCGGGCGGGACGCTCGACGTCGATATCGACTTCGGCAACGTGATCGTAGAATCGTCCGGGGACGACATGGTCTACGTGGAACTCCAGCGGGTCGTGGGCTCGGAGAACGAGGACG
Organism: Bacteroidota bacterium; assembly: GCA_024640835.1. Taxonomy (GTDB): domain Bacteria; phylum Bacteroidota; class Rhodothermia; order Rhodothermales; family UBA10348; genus JAHEEH01. The sequence continues at coordinate 2,687 of JAHEEH010000040.1, read as the reverse complement.
ACGCGAAGCAGCTGCTGGCCCGTCACGAGTGGGGAATCGAGCAGGACGGAAACGATGTCCTGGTGGAGTCCCACTACCGGTTCGAGGGTACCGACCGGTGGATCAACCGCAACCGCAGGGAGAGCGTGTTTCGCCTCAAGGTCGTGGTCCGGATTCCCTCCGAATACAACGTGGAGTTCAAGACCGGGGCGGGGAACGTCACGATCCAGGATGTGGAAGGAGTGGTCGAGGGCACGACCGGCGCCGGCAACATCACGATCGGAGAGGTGAGAGGCTCGGTGGAGATCCGCTCCGGATCCGGTAACATCGAAATTGCCGGAATCGACGGATCGATCGAGGTGACCTCGGGCGCCGGCAACGTCACCCTGGGATACGTCACGGGCGAGCTCCAGGCGAATACCGGCGCCGGCAACATCGAGGCCCGCCTGACCCGGCAGCCCGGTGGCGATTCGACCGTCGAAACCGGCGCCGGCAACGTGACCGTCTACCTCGGATCCAACGTCGGCGTGGATGTCGACGCGCGGGCGAGCGTCGGCTCTGCCGAGTGCGATTTTGGACTCAAGGTCAGCGGCAAGTGGATGTCGAAGTCGTTCGAGGGTGACGTGAACGGCGGTGGCCCGGCCCTGACCATGCGGTCTGGCGTAGGCAACGTGGCGCTGAAACGCCTCTGACCTATCCGGTGAGATCTCGAACGGGGCGTATCCGGCTGGATGCGCCCCGTTCTTGTATTCGGGACGCGCAGGTCAGCCGCGCGGGCGGAACCCTGCGGTCGCTCGACGGTGTTCACCCGGTCCCACCCGTCGCCCAGGCACGTTCATGGAAGCGACGACGTTGATTCGCAAGAGCGAACCGGACGCGACGTCCGATCCCCGGCTGGGCCGCACTCTGCCGGACCTGTTGTTCGATGCCCGGGACCGGTACCGGACTCCGAATGCGTTCCATCGTCGGATGGACACCGGTTGGGAGGTGATGTCACTCGACGAGTTCGCGGAGCGGGCCGGGCATCTCGCACTGGGCCTTCTCGAGTCCGGTGTCCGGGAGGGTGACCGCGTAGCCCTGTTCATGGACAGCGACACGGCCTTCTGCCTCGTCGACTTCGCCTGCCAGATTGCCGGACTGACGACCGTTCCGCTGTACCTGACGCAGGCGTCGGACGTCACCCGGCACGTTCTTGCCCACTCCGGCGCCACGACCCTCATCGCCACGAATCCCGGGAGGCTGGCGGAGGTGGCGGGCGATTTCCCGGCCGACGCCTGTTGCGGGCGTGTGCTGCTGTTCGAATCGGGTGGCGTGCATCCGGAGATCGAGGGCCGCATGGTGGGTTGGTGTCGGGATGTGGAGCGTCTCGGCGCGGCGATCGAGGAGGCCAGCCCGGGCACCGCGCGCGCGTTGGCCGACCGGCGGAGGGCGCACGATCCCGCGACCATCATCTACACGAGCGGCACGACGGGACAGCCCAAGGGCGTGATGCTCAGCCACGAGAATCTCTCCTCGAATGCCTCCTTCGCCTTCGATGCGATGACGGGCTTTCGCGCCGGTCCCGACGGAGAAGTGGTCCTCTCGATCCTCCCGCTCTCCCACGTGTTCGCCCGAACCCTGTGCGTGGGCACCATTGCGCGAGGGACACCTCTCTGGTTCTCCCGCCCGGATCGGCTGATCGAGGATTGCGCCGTGGCCCGCCCGACGATGTTCGCCACGGTCCCTCGCGTGCTGGAGAAACTCTATGCCGGCATCGAGGACAAGACCATGACGGCGCGGGGATTCCGGGGGCGCATCGGACGCCGGGCCCTGGAGCTCGCCCGAACGCGCGACCTGACCGCGAAGCCGGACCTGGCGGTCCGGGCGCTGGACCGCCTGGTATATTCCCGCTGGCGCGACGCACTCGGGGGGCGCGTGCGCTTCGCGTGCAGTGGCGGAGCGGCGCTCCATCCGATGCTGGCAAACACGTTCAACGCGGCCGGCATTCCCGTGCTCGAAGGATTCGGTCTGAGCGAAACGAGCCCGACGATCACGTGCACGCGTCCTGGTCGCGTGAGACCCGGGTGGGTGGGCGAGCCCCTGCCTTTCGTGGAGGTCCGGATCGCGGACGACGGCGAGATCTGTACCCGGGGGCCGCACGTCATGCTGGGCTATTACCGGGATCCCGAGAAGACGAGGGAGGTGATCGACACCGACGGCTGGTTCCACACCGGCGACATCGGAGAGCTGTCCCCGGACGGGTTCCTCCGTATCACGGACCGGAAGAAATCCCTTTTCAAACTCTCGACCGGGAAATACGTCTCACCCCAACCGATCGAGAATCGACTGACGTCGGATCCCCTGGTGGAGCAGGCCGTGGTCGTGGGCGCGGGATACCAGTACACCACGGCCCTCGTGTTTCCCGCGGAGGAGGGGCTTCGCCGGCTCGCCGGGGCCCTCGGCCTCGACGAGGGCCTTCCGGTTCCGGAGCTGGTGGATCATCCGGAGGTCCTGAAGCGATACGACGCCCTGGTCGAAACGGCCAACGAAGGGATGGACCCCTGGACCCGGGTCAAGCGGTTCCGACTGGTTCCGGATCACGTGTCGATCGAGAACGGGCTTCTCACTCCCACGCTGAAGGTGAGGAGGTCGGTGTTCCAGAACCGCTACGGGGCCTGGATCCAGGAGATGTACCAGGCATAGGCCGGCGGGCGCATCGAGGGGGGGAA
>JAHEEH010000415.1:1768-2735 GCA_024640835.1 Bacteroidota bacterium | reverse complement strand
AGGTTCCGGCGGGTCGCCTCCTCTTCCTCCGCGTCCCGATTCGTCAGGTAGATAACCTGCACGCCGTTGGCTTCCGCCTCGCGAAGAAACTCCAGTGCTCCGGGCACCGGAACCGCGGCGGCCTCCTCGACCCACGCGGCCCAGGCCGAACTCGAGTACGTTTCCCCGTCGCGGATGAGCCGCGCCTGGAAGGTCGTGTTGTCGAGCACGGTCTCGTCGACGTCCAGAACGACCGCGGGCGGCTTCATTCCGTATCCCGTCGTCGCCTCCTGCGCCGGCAGGGCCGTCCACGTCGTGTCGGCCAGCGCCCGGTCCAGCATGAGAGAGGCCTGCCGGTACGCCTGCACCGCCGATGCCCGGTACTCCACCGCCGTCGCGACCCACAGCGTGGCATTCAGATTCTCGATCGACGGCGGGGTGGAATCCCGGGCGCCCGCGGCCATCGGGACCTGCTCCGACGAGGCGCAGCCGAGGAGAACAATCACGGGAAGCACCCAGACGGCAGATCGCATGGAACGCGGGGAGAATTGACGTGGCCCATGGTACACCGCGGCACGGAAACCGGACACCAAATTTGCCAAATATTGGCAGCGACAGGTGCGTTTCGGCGTCATCTTGCTATGTGGTTACGCGCGTGCGCAACGGCGCCGCGCTCCCGTCATCGTAGCACCGAGGGATATTCCCATGAAGGTTACCGTCATAGGAGCTGGCAACGTCGGCGCGACCGTCGCCGAGTGTGTCGCCCGCAAGGACATGGTCGGCGAGGTAGTCCTGATCGACATCGTCGAGGGGCTTCCGCAGGGCAAGGCGCTCGACATGCAGCAGGCCGCTCCCATTCATTTGTTCGACACCCGGGTCGTCGGGACGAACGATTACGCGGATACCGCCGGTTCGGACATCTGCGTCATCACTGCAGGGCTTCCCCGCAAGCCCGGTATGAGTCGCGACGACCTGCTTTCGAAGAACG
>JAHEEH010000415.1:0-1758 GCA_024640835.1 Bacteroidota bacterium | reverse complement strand
GTCACGGAGCAATTCGTGGCCCGCAGCCCGTACAGCATCCTCATCATCGTGTCCAACCCGTTGGACGTGATGACGTACGTCGCCTACATGACGAGCGGCTTCCCGAGCCATCGCGTCATGGGTATGGCCGGTATTCTCGACACGGCCCGGTATCGCGCGTTCCTGGCCATGGAACTGGGCGTGTCCGTGAAGGACATCCAGGCCCTCCTCATGGGCGGGCACGGCGATACCATGGTCCCGCTTCCGAGCTACACGACCATCGGAGGGATTCCGGTCACCCGGTTCATCGACCGCGAGAAGCTGGACGCAATCGTCCAGAGAACCAAGATGGGCGGCGGCGAGATCGTGAAGCTCATGGGCACGTCCGCGTGGTACGCACCGGGGGCGGGGGCGGCCGAGATGGTGGAGGCCATCGTCAAGAATTCCGGCCGTGTGCTTCCATGCGCCGTCTGGCTGAACGGTCAGTATGGCCTCGACGGCATGTTCATGGGCGCCCCGGCGCGCCTGGGCAGAAAGGGCGTGGAAGAAATCATCGAGGTCGACCTGACGCCCGACGAGCGCACGCTCCTGGACAATTCCGCACAGCACGTGCGTTCGAGCCTGGCGGACCTGGAGCGCATCCAGCAGGCCGTCTGAACGAAGCCAATGGCCCCGAATGCACGCCCCGTGCTCTCCCCACGACAGGGGATGCGCGTGGCGACGGGTCCTGCTCCCTCGTCTCCACCGTGGCCGGTCCCGTGAAATCGGGGCCGGCCGCCGTGGGTCGTCCAGCCTGCCCCGGTCACGGTACGCTTCCGCTCAGGCGAATGCGTGTCCCGCCTCGCTCTCGACCCACTGAACCGCGTGCTGCATGAGCTCGGCCGCGTTCGACAGGTTGAGCTTGCTCTTGATCCGAGCCCGGTACGACTCCACGGTCTTGATCGAGAGGTGAAGCCGCTCCGCGATATCGCGGGTCCCAAGGCCGCGGCCGGTCAATTCAAACACCTCCAGCTCCCGGTCACTGAGCACTTCCAGCGGAGAATGCGCAAGATGCCGCTGTCCCGCCGCAATGCCCATGAGGAGTCTCTCGTTGATCTCCTCGCTGACGTAGATCCCGCCGTCGAGTACCCGTCGGATCGCCTGCACGATGACGTTGCCGGCTTCGAGCTTCATCACGTATCCGCGGGCACCCGCACGGATCGCGCGTTCCGCGTACAGCGTCTCTTCATGACGGGAGACCACCAGGATGCCGATGTTGGGCTTGAGCAGATGAAGATGCTTGATCAGTTCCAGCCCGCTCATTCCCGGCAGCGAAATGTCGATGACAGCAAGGTCGGGATCGGACTTCTCGAACGAACCCAGTGCCTCCTCGGCTGTAGCGGCCTGGGCCACTACCGAAAGATCGGCCTCCGCATCGAGCGTGAGGGCAAGCCCCTTCCGCATCAACGGATGATCGTCGACGAGCAGGATCCGGCGTGTGTGCTTGGTTTCCATAGGTTCCACCGGTAGTCCCGTTGGGGTCGGCGCAGAAGTACACCGCGCCATACTGAACGATGACATTACAATGAAGACTGACGGGGAAGCGAGGGGACTTCCTTGCAGCCCCTGTAGGGGTAAGTCCGATACCGTGGCGGATCCATGCGATCGGACAGGAGCGTTTCTCACGTCATTCCGTAAGGCCATCCCCGTCAGGAAAAGCAGGATGTCATTACAGGCCCCGTCAGGCTTGGACCCGGGGACGTTGACCGGGAAAACCCGTATCCTTGGTTGAGCGGCCGG
>JAHEEH010000039.1 GCA_024640835.1 Bacteroidota bacterium | reverse complement strand
GGGTGCCCGCGGGTATTCATGGGTTTCGGCAGGAGCGGGGTATGTTCTTAAACAGCCAGGTCATTTCCCCCGAAGAGCAGGCCCCGAGGGAGGCTCGCGCCGCTTAAGCGACGGTACCGGAAGTCGATACCCTCGGGTGAATCACACCCTCGCGGTGGCGCGGCTACGTTGCCTGCGCCGAATCCAACGATACCCGTGAAAACCTTCATCCCCCTCGCAGCCATGGCGGTCGTCCTCGTCTGGGCGGCCGCGAATCCCCACCAGGCGATCGACGGTGCACGTTCCGTCGGGCGGTACATCAAGGAGCTTCCGCACAAGCGGGTGGACGTGTCGGGATGGTCCCGGTTCACCGATCCCTTCGCCGATCACGATTGGGCGCACGATCGATACGAGGCGTACCAGGTGGCGAATCGTGAGGTCCTGGAAAGGGCCCAGGGAGGCCGCGACGCCGACGCCATGTACACGGTAGGGGTGTGGCACCTGGGGAACCAGAAGTATCCGAGCTACGGCGAGAAGGATCCCGAGCTTGGCAAGGAGATGCTGAAGCAGGCGGCTGCGCAGGGGCACAGCATGGCCGCATACCTCATCTGGGAGCTGGATGACAAGACCACGGCTTCGCTGAGGCGCATCTCGGAGGAGTGGACGGGGGACTTTGATAATCGGGCGGCCATCGAGCTGGCCATGCGGGCGCGCAATGGCTGCGATCTGAGGCTGATGGAGGAGGCACTGGACGCGCTGACTCCCTACGCGGGAAAGGTGCCTTTCACGCATCCGATCGGGCCGGGGGCGGCCTCATCCCGGGCCGAGCTGTGGAAGCACGACCTGATCGTGTCGCTGCAGGACCTGGCCATGTTCCGGCGGTACTACATGCAGCGCTGCACCTGATCGGTCGGCAGGGGAGCGGGTCCGGTGACGGCACACCGCGCATCAGGACGGCATTCGAGGCTCAGAGGCCGGCAGGTGTCAGCCCGGCCGCCCGGAGAAGCCGGTCGGCGCGGGATCGGTTCTGCAGGCCGTTCATCGCGAAGAGCCAGAAGCGCTCGTAGCGACCGTAGCCGGCGTACATCTGCATGGTACCCTGCGACTTGTGTTCGGCGATGAGCCACTGGTTGATGATCCGGTAGCTCAGGCGATCCTCGAGTCCGAGGCGGGTATCCCGGTCGAAGATCCACGGCCCTGAATCCTTCAGGATACGGGATTCGGGGTATCCGTCCAGCATCTCGAAGTCCAGCTCGGCCGGCGTCTCGCCCGGCTGGGATCCGACGACGAGCGGCCTGTCGTCTTCGGGGAGGGATTCGACCGCGCGGATCGCCAGCAGCGCGGAGCCCTTGTGGTGGGCATGCGTCGAGGGCTCGGGCAGCATCGTGAAGACCATGTCGTAATGGCCCGCCCGGATGATATCCGCCAGGCGACGCACGACGAGTTCCGTGTCCCAGAGGTAGGTGAACACGGAGTCGACATCGAGAAACTTGCCCGTGTCCGGCTGGTCGATGAAGTGGTAGTTCCGGACGCCGACCACGGCGCCCCCGGCCTGGACCTCCCGGCGCCGAATGCCCGGCAAGGCCGCCCTGGCCACCTCGGGATCGGTGAGTCTGAGGCCATAGAGGGGTTCTGCGAGGGTCGAGAAGCGATAGCCTCCGGCTCCGTCCGTCACCACGGCGAGGTCCACGGTGCCACCGCGCTCGCGTACGGTACGCCACACGGTCGCCGAGAAGATGGCGTCGTCGTCCGGGTGGGCCGTGACGAGGAGGATGACCGGTGCGCGGTCCTGGGCCCCGGCCGGGGTCACCTGGAGGCCGAGAAGTAGGAGGGCGGCAAGAAGATTGGGCTTCATGGGCTTGGGAACCTGTCGTTCGGGACGATCCTGATGCGTGAATCGGTATGTGGATCGAACGGACACGTAGATTGGCGGTCGCCGATCCGACGCCGTAGTTTCACCACGGTTTCGAGCATACGATATGACCCCATCGTCCGACATGGTCGAGGCCGGCCGGCGGCTGGCCTCGGACCTGCGCAGGATTCGTGAGCTGAGGGGCGTCTCGATCGAGTCGATCATCGAGCGGACCAAGGCGTCTCCCGACGTGCTGGCCTCCTTCGAGGACAACGCCCTGGTCGATCATCCGATGTACAACCGGGTGTACCTGCGCTCCTTCGTGCGGACGTATGCCGAGGCGCTGGAGATCGACCCTGACGAGGCGCTCCAGGCCGCGGACGAACTGCTGGAGGGCCGTTACCAGGGATCCCTCGCGGCGGAATATCTTCGGGAAGGAGCGGAGGGCGAGACCGGGGGACGGAAGGCCGACGAGTCGGAAGACGTCGAATCATCCGAAGAGGCGGGAGATTCCAGGGACGATGTGACCCCCGAATCCGGGGATGAGACCGAGCCCGGTCCGGGAGCCGACGGCGGGGCAGGAGCGACGCCTGCATCGGGCGAGGGATCCGCGGACGAGGTGGCGGCCGAGCCGGAATCTCTGCCGGACGAAGGGTCTGCACTCGAATCGGCCACGATGGCGGTGCCGATCGACGAGACCCACACGGAGGCACGGCCCGGGAAGCCGGAGGCCCCCGTATCCATCCCGATTCCGACGGGTCCGCAGTGGATGGGACGAGTCCTGTGGGCCGTTCCCGTCATCGTCGTGCTGGCGCTGGCGGTGCTTCTGCTTTTCGGTCGCCGGGAGGATCCCGAACCCGTTTCCGTTGCTCCTACGGAGCCTACACTCGTAGAGCCGCTTCCTCCGGCCCGGATGGACTCTTCCGCCCTCATGCAGGTGGACATGCCACCGCGGATCGTTCTGGGCGATACCATGAACATCTGGGTCGTGGCGGAGAGAGACACGCTGAACCCGGTCAGGATCAAGGCGGACGAGGATATACGGCGACCCTACTGGGTCGAGATCGGTGATTCAACGCTCGTCCGCATTACGGATCGCATCCTGCTCGAGCGGGAGACGGACGTCCTCGCCCTGAGCGTGTCGGGATATCGGCTTGCCCTGGACCGGTTCGCGCCGGGCGGGCCGATCGAGTTGGACAGGGAGCAGATCCAGGCGATGCTGGATTCACTGCGCATGGTGCAGTAGCATCCCCTCATGACGGATCCAGTGCGTCTTGCGGCCCGCACGCGGGCTCTCCGCTCCGAGCTGAGCGACTTCGAGCCTGACCCGGAACGGGCCGAGTGGATGGCCTTGGAGCTCCGTGGCGTTCTTTCGGAGCATGCCCATCGCTATTACGTGCTGGACGATCCGATCCTCGCCGACGCCGAGTACGACGAACTGATCGGGGCGCTTCGACAGATCGAGGATCGATATCCGCACCTGCGGACCGTCGATTCGCCGACGCTGCGCGTTGGAGGAAAGCCGTTGCCCGGCTTCGAAAAGGTGGCGCACCCCGAGCCGCTCCTCTCCCTGGCGAACGCGTTCGACGAGGAGGGGCTCAGGGCCTGGTACGCGCGCTGCCTTCGCGGGTTGGGCCTGGATGAAGCGGCGCCCGTCGCGCTCGTCTGCGAGTTGAAGATCGACGGCCTGGCGGTGGCCCTCACATATCGTGACGGGATGCTGGTGCGCGCCGCGACACGTGGAGACGGCTCCGTCGGCGAGGACATCACCGCGAATGTCCGGACCATCCGCTCGGTACCCCTGAGAATACCGGCGGCAGGGCCGGAACCGGCAGTGCCCGGTTCGGTGGAGGTCAGAGGCGAAGTGTACCTCCCGCTTGAAGCATTCGCCGCCCTGAACGACCGGTTGGCGGAGGCCGGGGAGAAGACCTATGCCAACCCACGGAATGCCGCGGCCGGGGGCCTGAGGCAACTGGATTCCAGGATCACGGCCCAGCGGCCGCTCCGGTTCTTTGCATACAGCCTGGGTCCCGTCGACGGACCCCGTCCCGGGTCGCAGTCGGCGGCGCTTCGCTGGTTGCGGGAGGTCGGCATCCCGGTCAATCCGAAAGCCACGCGGGTGGAGGATATAGAGGAGGCCGTCGCCTTTTGCCGCCACTGGACCGGGGACCGCGACTCCCTGGATTACGAGATCGATGGTGTGGTGGTGAAGGTGGACGACCTCGGGCAGCAGGCTCGCCTCGGCGCGGTGTCGAATGCGCCGCGATGGGCGGTGGCCTTCAAGTTCCCGGCGCGGGAAGCCACCACGCGTCTTCTGGACATCCTCGTCAACGTCGGGCGAACCGGCGTGATCAAGCCCGAGGCGGTCCTTGAGCCCGTTGGGATAGGAGGCGTAACGGTCTCGCAGGCCACCCTGCACAACGAGGACTATATCGCAAGTCGCGACATTCGCATCGGGGACACGGTGGTCGTCAAGCGGGCCGGCGACGTGATACCGCAGGTCGTGCAGCCTGTACCGGCCGCGCGGACGGGGGAGGAACGGCGGTGGATCATGCCCCGGGAGTGTCCCGCCTGCGGACACCCCCTGGAACGGCTGGAGGGTGAGGCGGACTGGTATTGTGTCGCCGCCGATTGCCCGGCCCAGTTCATCCGCCTGGTGGAACACTTCACGTCCCGGGGCGCGATGGATATCGAGGGTTTCGGTTCGAAGTTGGCCGTGCAGCTGGCGGAGGAGGGACTCGTCCAGAGCCTGGTGGACCTTTTCAGGCTGGACACGAAGCGCCTCGAGTCGCTTGAAGGGTTTGCCGGCAAGAAGGCCCGAAACCTGGTTGCCGCGGCCGAAGCGGCCCGTCACAGAACCCTGGGCAGATTGATCCTGGGGCTCGGCATCCGACACGTCGGAAAGACCATCGCCGAGATCCTCGCCCGCCGTTACGCCTCGATCGACGCGGTGGCCGCCGCAAACGAGGAGGATCTGGCGTCGATCGAAGGGATAGGGCCGGTGATTGCGCGAAGCGTCGTCGACTGGTTCGCGATCGGAGATAACCGGTCGCTGGTCGAGGGTCTCCGGTCGGTCGGAGTGAACCTGCACCGCCTTCCGGAGGAAGAACCTCCGGCCGAGACGGGCGGCCTGGCGGGGCAGACTTTCGTGGTGACCGGTACCCTGGAGGGCATTTCGCGGAAGGACGCCGAGGACCGCATCAAGCGGGCTGGAGGCAAGGTGGCCGGCTCGGTGTCCGGCCGGACGGATTACGTCGTCGTGGGAGAGAGTCCGGGCTCCAAGGCGGACCGGGCGCAGGAGCTCGGCATTCCCATCCTTGACCAGGAGGCGTTTCTGGCCCTGGTCCCCGAGGCCTGACCATGCTGACACCGCTCGATTTCGTGGTGATTGCCGTGTACCTCGCCGGAGTGGCGGCGCTGGGCATTCGCCTGGGGGGGCGGCAGGCATCCGCCACCGACTATTTTCTCGGTGGGGGGCGCCTGCCCTGGTGGGCCGTCTCCCTTTCTGTCGTGGCGACGGAGACCTCGACATTGACCGTGATCGGGATCCCGGCGGTCGCGTACGGAGGCTCCCTGACTTTCTTCCAGCTCACGATCGGCTACCTGCTGGGTCGGATCGCGGTGGCCTGGTTCCTGCTTCCCCGCTATTTCACGGGCGATCTGCAGACCGCCTACGGCTTCCTCGGTGCCCGCTATGGCGACGGAATGCGGTCCCTCGCATCGCTCACCTTCCTCGCGACCCGGCTTCTGGCCGATGGCGTCCGGCTCTTTGCGACGGCCATTCCCATTCGGGTGATCCTTGCCTCTACCGGCCTGGATGTGGGATACCCGTCCATCATCCTGGCGATTGCGCTCGTGACGATCGCCTACACGTACGTGGGCGGGCTCAGGGCCGTGGTATGGATGGATGTCATCCAGCTCGTTCTTTACGTGACCGGGGCGCTCGGCGCCCTCTGGCTGCTCTCGGGGTCGCTCGAGCCGGGTTGGCTGGCCAGGGCCGCACAGGCGGGCAAGTTGCAGGTGTTCGAGGCGCATGCCGGCCTTACCGGGATTCTGACCGGACCGTACACGCTGGTCACCGCCGCGGTCGGAGGCGCCATCTTCTCCATGGCCTCCCATGGCACCGACCACCTGATCGTTCAGCGCCTGATGGCCTGCAGATCGCTGGGAGACAGCAGGAGAGCGCTCGTGGCGTCGGGGGTGATCGTGATGGCGCAGTTCGCGCTGTTCCTGGCAGTCGGTCTATTGCTCTGGGGACACTACGGCGGGGCAACGCTTGCCGACCTGGGACTCACCCGCGGCGACGAGGTGTTTCCGCGGTTCATCATCGAGGGCATGCCGCCGGGCGTATCGGGGCTTCTGCTCGCCGGAATCATCGCGGCGGCGATGAGCACGCTCTCGTCGTCCCTGAGCGCGCTGGCGGCGTCCACCGTGTTCGACCTGTGGGGCCGCGGCAGGACGAAGGTCACCGAGAAGGTGGAATTGCGCGTATCCCGTTTGGCCACACTGGGATGGGGCCTGGTCTTCGTGCTCTTTGCGAACCTCTTCAGGGATCAACAGAACCCCGTGGTCGAACTGGGCCTTTCGATTGCCTCGTTCACCTACGGAGGGCTTCTCGGTGCGTTCGTGCTGGGGCTCGTGAGCCATCGTTCCCGGGCCATGGACGCAGGAATTGCGCTGGTCGTGTCCGTTGTGGCAATGATCTTCGTAATATTCGGCATATGGCATGGCGACGCCGACGGCTGGGTACTGGTCTTTCGACCGTCTGCGGAGCGCATTGCCGCCGACGGCCTGCGGCCGCTTGCATGGCCGTGGTATACGACCGTCGGTGCGGCCATTACGGTACTCACCGGATCCCTGACCGCCATGCGGCATAGGTAGCGCGATGGCACTATTCAGACGCGAAGGCAAGGCATCGGCGCGGAAGCACGCCGGACCGAGGCCGCTTGAGAGCCCCTCGACGGAGCTGGTGGCGCGGCGACGTCGGACCCTGGCCAAGGTGGCGATCATCGTGACCGTCCTGCTGGTATCGATTCTGGCGTTCGTGCAGGACAGGGTCTTCCTGTTCACGGTGCAGGTGAACGACGTGTGGCGGCAGGACAACCTGGCCGCTCCGTACGAATTTGCCGTCCGGAAGCCCAGGGACGTGGTCGAGGCGGAGCGACGCAGGGTTCGCGAGGAGACCCCGGCGGTTTTTCGACGGATCGACGACGCTGCAGGCCGAACCCGGGCACGACAGGATTCGCTTCTCGCCTCGGTGCGTCTTGCGCTCAGCTACCGGTCCGAGTTCGTGGACCACAGGACCCGGGGAAGGCTGGACGAGGCGCGTGCGGATTCGATCCGTTTCGATTCCGTGCGGAGCAGTATCCGGCTTCCGCTGCTTTCGCGGCAGTGGAACATCCTGTTCACCTCGTTCCGGGAACGAACCGTCCGCGGCGGACCCGCCGGCCCCACGCTGGAGGGATCCCTGTTCGCCGCGGCGCTGGAGACCGCCCTTTCGCTGGAGCGGCTGGGCGTGATGGACCTTTCCCCGGATTCACTCTACTCGTTGCGGCTCACAATCCGCAATGACATCACCCGGCAGGAGGAACGGGTGGACCGCAGCGCGGTCCGCGGTCTCGACGAGGCGATGCGTGACGGTCGCCTTGAACTCGAGCGCAGGTTCGAGGGATGGAGCGACACGACGGCCATCGCCGCCGTCGCGCTCTCGATGATCCTGGAACCGTCGCTTCGATACGATGCAGAGGCGACCCGCGAGGCCTGGCGGATCGGGGAGGATGCCATTTCGGAAACGGCCGGAATCGTCCGTCAGAACGAGACGATCGTGAGGCGGGGAGACGTCATCACGGAGGAGATCCGCCAGCGGCTCATCTCGCTCGAGCAGCAGGAGGTGAATCGTCGAGGCAGTCGCCTGGGCTGGGGGGCCATCCTGGGGCAGGTGATCCTCGCGCTCGCCGTGTACCTGATCTTCTACCTGTACCTGTACCTGCTTCGTCGACCCATCTTCGACGACAACCGGATGGTGCTGCTGCTGGGGATCATGTTCACGGGGGTGGTCGCCCTCTTCGCCGTCGCGCTTCGACTGGCGGTCCTGGACATGCTCGTCGTTCCCGTCGCGATCGTCGCCATCCTGCTCACCGTGATCTTCGATTCCCGGGTGGCCATTTTCGCGCTCCTGACGGTGACCCTGCTCGGAAGCCTGTATCTGAACCTGGACTTCCGGTTCGCGCTGGCGACCCTCTTCGCGGGATCCCTGGGAGTCTTCAGCGTGAAGGACATCCGTAACCGGAGCCAGTTCTTCATCAGCGCCGGACTGGTGTACCTGGGGTACGCGACGGTGCTGTTTGGCGCCTTCCTCCTGCAGGGCTCGCCGTCCGAGCGCCTGGTAGAGGAACTCGTACTTACGGGGATCAACTCGATCCTGATTCTGCTGGCATACCCGCTGCTGTGGGTTTTCGAACGATCGTTCGATCTCACGACCGATCTCACCCTGCTCGAACTCTCCGATACGAATCGCCCCCTCCTGAAGGAGCTGTCCCTGCGGGCGCCGGGGACGTTCAACCACGTCCTGCAGGTGGCGAACCTGGCGGAGGCCGCGGCGGCAGCGATCGGTGCGAATGCGCTGCTCACGCGCGTCGGTGCCCTGTACCACGATGTCGGCAAGCTGGTGAAGCCCGAGTACTTCGTGGAGAACCAGCGGGTGGCGGCAAATCCGCACGACCAGCTCAAACCCCGGATGAGCGCGCTCATCATCGCATCGCACGTGAAGGAGGGCATCGAGATCGGCCTGCGCAACAGGCTGCCGAAGCGTGTGCTCGATTTCATTCCCATGCATCACGGAACCACGCGGATCGAGTACTTCTACCAGAGAGCGATCAAGCAGCATCAGAAAGGAGACCCGCCGATCCAGCAGAGCGAATTCCGGTATCCCGGTCCGCGGCCGAACAGCAAGGAGACGGCCATCCTCATGATGGCCGATACCGTCGAGGCTGCGTGCCGTACGCTGGACAACCCGACTCACCGCCGGATCGAGTCCCTGATCGGCACGCTCGTGGAAGCGCGGCGGGCCGACGGCCAGCTCGATGAGACGGATCTCACGTTCCACGACCTGACGATCATCCGGCAGACGTTTCTGAACCTGCTGCTCGGGGTGTACCACGTACGGGTGAAATACCCGGGATCGGAGGACGAGGCCGTGAAGGAAGGGGAGGAGCCGGAGAGCGCCGACGCGTCGATTCCCACCGACCGGCGCATCGAGTAGCGGGCCGTGTCGGGCCCCGGACAGGCCGGTTTGCTCGGCCCGGCAGAGGTCTTCACCCGGGAAGCTCCGCGCGAAGACGATCGACCTCGGGCCGCGGCACGATGGCCTCGACGACCCGGTGCATCCCGGCAGCAGCGAGGTGAGGACGGGCAGCACGGTGTGCGCCCGGCGTATACAGCACGAGGTCGCTCTGACGTACGAGTCCTCCCAGCCGTGTGTCTCCCTCCTCGACGGCGAGGGCGATGATCTGGCCGGCAAATCCGGATTCAGCCTTGATCATGCGGGTGAGCGGGCCGATCGCGTCCGGGAAGCGAACCACCAGCAGAAGTGTCTGATGGTCGAAGAGACGCGCGGCGGCATCGGCCGCCGGGGGGGTCAGCGTCACCTGCACGCCCAGCACGTCGGCGCGTGGCATCCGCTCCATGACGCGGCGGACGAGCGGAAGCGCGGTGATCACGTAGTCCGCGGCCGGGGCCGAATCCATCCGTGCAAGGGTCACGCCATCGACCTCGTGTCCGAGAAGGCCCTCGAGAAGCGCCGCTCCGGCTTCCGCCGACTCCGTGAAGTCGGCCACGAACAGGAACCGCGGGGCCTCCTCGTCGGACGTGATGAGGTCCAGCTGCTCTTCGAAGAG
>JAHEEH010000414.1 GCA_024640835.1 Bacteroidota bacterium | reverse complement strand
GGCGGCGAGAGCCGCCGCGAGCCTCCGGATCGGCTCGTCGATGGGCTCGAGCGTCAGCTGGAACACCGAGTGGTGCATGGCCACGCTCTGCAAAGCCCCGACGTCCAGGTGGACCTGAACCGCCTCTTCGGGATTCACGTGGACGGGCCTCATGAACCAGCGGGGATCGTAGGCCCCTATCGGAAGCAACGCGAGGTCGATCGGCGACAGGCGGTTTCCGATCTCCCGAAAATGGGATCCATACCCGCTGTCTCCGGCGAAGTATACCCGGTGCGGACCGGCCTGGAATACGAAGCCGCCCCAGAGCGACCGGTTGCGATCGAAGGGTGTCCTCGCCGAGAAATGGCGCGCCGGCGTCAGCGTGACCTCGAACCCGCCGACGTCCACCCGCTCCCACCAGTCGAGGTCGATCACGTCCCGGAATCCGAGCGAGCGCAGCAGCCGGGCGTTGCCCAGCGGAGTCACGACCCGGGGATCGAATCGTCCGGCGATCGTGCGGAGAGATCCCGTGTCGCAGTGATCGTAATGATTGTGGCTCAGCAGCACGAGGTCCACGGGCGGCAGATCCCGCAGTGCGACTCCCGGCTTCCGCACCCGGCGTGGGCCGAGGAGCCCGAACGGACCGGCGCGATTCGCGAAGACCGGATCCGTGAGAACCGTGCCGGCTTCCGTCCGGATCAGGAAGGACGAGTGCCCGATGCTGGTGACGACGAGCCCGCCGGGACTCACCCCCGGGGGCTCACCCTCCGGGACAGGGACGTGCGAGGGCCAGGCCGCGCGCTTCATCCGCAAGAATTTCCACAGATCACCCGGCGACGGCTCGGTCACGGTCTCCGGGTTGAAATACCGCGCCCCGTCAAAATGATCGGAGTCCGGACGTCGGGTGCCCCCGCCTGGTCGGTCCGGTGACGAGTCGGTCATGCGGTGTCCAGGCTCGATGCGGCAGCCCGTACCAGGGCGGTTGGGAGTCGGGCGGAAGGTCTGTCGCGAACGCCAGGCTCGCGCGATGGTGCCGGGCGCACCGGATCCGTCGCCCGTGGGACACCCGTCCGACGCCGGCTACCGGGGCTTCAGCGCCCAGAGCACGTTGATGATCTTCCACTCGCCGTTCCACCTGGCGACGTGGAGGTAGTCGATCCAGTCTCCCGCGACGATCTTGACGGAGGCCGTGCCTTCGTAGATATCCAGGATCGTGACGTCCTTCTGGACCCGATCCCCGGGCGTGTTCCTCCCACCTCCTCTCTGCACCGCCCCGACGAGCATTTCGGCGGTCATGTGCCCCAGGCTCGAACCGCTTTCCGTCTCCCTGACGATCCGCTTGGCGAGATCCGGGTGCAGTGCCCGCTCCATCCGCTCCGCATTCCCTTCGTACCACCCCTCGATGTAGTCCAGCGCCGTGGCGACGATGGCCGTGGAGTCGGCGGAGGTCTGCGCCAGTGCTCCCGTCACGGGACCGATCGTGAGGATCGCGACGAGCGCGAGGTGTCTGAGTTTCATGTTCTTCGTGCGTTGTGGGTGTACTCGCGTCACCCGAAATGAATCGGAGCGGATTTCACCGTCCTGTCCCCTTCCTTGGGTTTCCCTCCCGTGCCCCGCATCCTATTCTGCCCGTACGAGCCGAGGAGCGAATGTTGCACCGGGGCCCGATGAACGTAATCTTTCCTTTGCCCGGAGGATCCGAAGCGATGTCCACGTCCACCCCCCTTTCGGGAGCGTTCCGGCTTCGTCTCCCGGCCCTCCTGCGTCTTGCCCTGGTGGTCCTCGCCTCCGTGGGCCTCTCGTCGGGCTGCTCGCGGAATCCCGCGTTGGACGGTTCCCCCCGATCGAACGCCGCGGCGCGAGCGGCCGGCGGCGGCGCGGAACTGGATCGCGAGGCGACGGCGTACTGGCGCGACGTCGATCCCGAGAATCTGCTGATCCTCTCCCTGGAGTGGGGCGACGTCCTGGTCGAACTGGCTCCACAGTTCGCGCCTTCCCACGTGGAGCAGGTCCGTCGGCTGGCCCGCACCGGCTACTACGACACGGGGGCGTCCTTCTATCGCGTCATCGACAATTTCGTGGCGCAGGGCGGCGTGATGCGGGACGGAGAGTCGGAGGACGGAGAGCCCCATCCGCTTCAGGCCGAATTCGAACGCCCGCTGCGAGATCTCGTCTTCGTGCGAAACGACTCCCCGGACCTCTACGCACCCGAGACAGGTCACATCGACGGATTCGCCGTCGGGCACGACCCGGCGACCGGCATGGTCTGGCCGCTTCACTGCTACGGCGCGATGGCCATGGCCCGCAGTACGGGGCCCGATACCGGATCGAGCCACTTCTACATGGTCATCGGGCGCGACCAGCGCTATCTCGACCGGAATCTGACCGTCTTCGGCCGTGTCATTGCCGGAATGGACCACCTCCAGAGGGTGGCCCGGGGGGACCGGGCCATCGGGAACGGGGTCATCCCGGACGCCGCGGATCGATCACCTATTCTCGGCATGACGATGGCAGCCGATCTCGCGGACGAGGAACGTCCGAAGCTCCAGGTCATGAAGTCCGACTCGCCGGCGTTCGCGGCGGAAAAGGAACTCAAGTACTACCGCGACAGCGAGTTCTTCCAGGTCAAACCCCTTGCCGTCGAAGCGTGCGCGGTACCCGGGCCCGTTCGACCCCGACCGGGCGCCGAGGAGGAGGAGGAAGAGGAGTAGCGTACCCCGTCCGGGTACGCGCAGGGCTACCGGGCTCGTCGAGTCCGGACCAG
>JAHEEH010000038.1 GCA_024640835.1 Bacteroidota bacterium | reverse complement strand
GAATGATCGGACCCCAGACGGCGATCCGGGACATGATGAGCTGATCTTCCGCGAGCTGCTCCGGGGAGGCCGACACGGCCAGCTTCCAGATGATGAGGACGTAGGTGACCATGCCCACCAGCGTTGCGGCCAGCGTGCCCCGCGGGATCGATCGCCGCGGATTGGCCAGGTCGCCGGACAGCCCTACGCCGGCCGTCATGCCGGTGAACGCCGGGAAGCAGATGGCGAACACCAGGATGAAGGGATCCGCGTCGGCCAGGCTCTCGGAGAGGTTGAGGCTTGCCGGGTCGTACCCCTCGACCGGGCCGCCCATGAAGAACGCGAGCAGGGCGATGCCCAGGACGGCCACGACGATGTAGAGGACCCGCACGCCCATGTTGGCCCCCCGGGTCAGCATGAGGGCCATGAGACCCAGCGTGGCGGGAAACGACACGATCCGCGGGTCGAAGGCGAATCCCACGAGCCGTTCGAACGCCGGGGCCAACGGCGTGAACGCCTCGGCGAACGCGATCATGTAGAAGGCCACCGAGACCGCCTGGGACAGGTACAGGGACAGCCCGATGACGCTCCCGATCGTCGTGCCGAACGACCGGGAGATGATGTAGTACTCCCCGCCGCCCTCCACCCGGCGGTTGGTGGCGATCTCTGCGAGAGCCAGCGCGGTAGGCACGGTGACGAGGTGCCCCAGCAGGACGATCAGCAGCGCACCCCCGAGCCCCACGTTCGCCACGGCGTAGCCGAAGCGCAGAAACATGATGGCGCCGAGAATGGTGCTGATCCCGGCAAAGAACACCGGCGCCGTTCCGAAACCGTGGCCTCGCGGTTCGGCGGAAGCGATGGAAGGGGCGGATGACGTCATGGTAGCACGGGTGGTCGGGCGAAGATACCCCAATTCCGCTATCGGAAATCACCCGCCATCGGCTGCCCGGGCTTCCCGTGCGAGCGTGACCAGGTCCCAGTAGGGCGGTCGGTAGCCGTTTGTCGTCGTGTAGGCCTCCGCGAGCGCGGTCGTGGAGCGGACGAGCGCCTCGTGGCGCGCGGTAAGTTCCCTGACTCTCAGCGCCGAGACGGGTCCCATGCCCTCGGGTACCGATCCCACGCCTCCGAACCGGTTCTTCGTCCAGCTCCACGCCTTCATGACCGCGGCGAAGGGGACCATCCAGTAGGAGAACGACAGCTCGTCGCCCCGGTCTGCACCCTCCAGCAGGACGTCCATCACGGCGTTGTCGACGTGGTCCTTCCAGAGGGTCTCCGGATCGATCCACTCGGCCACCACCTCGAGCTGGGGATCATATTCGAGGTCCGAGGGCTCGTGGGTCTCGAAATACCGGACGCCCACGTCGTGCAGCCAGCGCATGACGCCGGGTGCCGAAAGCGTGGACATGCCCATCCAGAGGTCCACGCCCTGCTCGCGGTAAGCCGAGTACGCCACCTCCGAGCAGAACATCCGGTCGGGATTGCGGAAATCCAGCGCGAAGTCGTACGGAATGTGCCGCCGGGTGGACTCGTCGAACACCTGCTGCGCCGCACGGTGGGGGAGCTCGGGGTCCGCGGCGATCGGGCCGAGGTCCCTGCGCGGTCGCAGGACCAGGATGCGCAGCTTGTGGTCCGCCAGGTAGGTCTCTGCCGTGGCAGGCTTGACGCCCATCTCGATGTGCGCCTCGGTCACGAAGGGCTCACCGGTTTCACGGTCGACGAGTGCGAGCGCCACGTGGGAGAAGTTGCCGGGAAAGTCGTTGCCCCGCGTGATGAGAGCCGAGGAGGCGGCACCGCCTCTCGACAGCAGGAGGTCGCCGCTCTGCAGCGTCACACCGCTGATCTCGGTCGAAGGCAACCACGGCGCGGTCCCCGCGGCGCCGTACAGGATCGGGTCCGTGTCGGACAGCGGCCCCTGCAACAGGGCCTCCTCGAGTGCGGCCCGTCCTCCGTAGAGGAGCCGGTACAGCCGCTCGCGATGCGATCGGTCCTCCATGTTCCAGTCCCTCGATGCCCGTTTCAGGGCGTCGCGCGCGGCAGAGAACGCTGCCTGGTAGGCCTGAAGCCGGGTCCGGCACACGGCCGCCCGCGGGGCGGCAGCGAACATCGACTCCTCCAGGCCCACGAGCAGGGGATCGTCCGGCGCCGCGCCGTCCCTCGCGACGGCGGAGGCGATCCGGTCTATGTCGTTCAGCAGGCTGTCCAGGCGCGTCGCGACAGCGTCGCATCCCGACGCCCGGGCCTCACGGAACGAGGCTTCGTAGGCTTCCCAGCGGGCGTCCTGGCTCCAGGAGAAAGGTTTCGAGACGGGCATGGCAGGAAGATCGGGACCATCCGGCCACGCGATCCACACGGTGGCGAGTGCCAGACCGGTCAGGGCGAGGGCGACAGTGAGGCGGCGACGATTCCTGTGCACGTCAGTACCCTCGGGGACGGACCCGCCCACGGGCCGTCTCGCCGGCGCCGCGTTGAAGATCTGCCTCGTCCTCCAGGTCGATGCGGCCGGGTGCCGACGCCGCCTCGTCTGCCGGAGATGCGCGCTCCGATCCGAGATTCCGATTCCCTGCTGCGTACCCGGGCGGGGCCGCTTCCAACGAAGGCGTATCGCTCTCGCGAGCGGAGTCGGAAACCTCGTCGGCGGCAACGGCCACGAGCTCGCCCAGGAGGGTCGTCGCCCGGCGCCTTTCGCGGGTCGCATGGCGGCTGACGAGCCACCGCATGAGGAGGAAGACGGATGCGACGAATGCGATCCAGACCGGCACCGCCACGAGTGGCCCCAGCCCGATGATCAGTGCCGGCACGGAGAGGAGGGCCGCCACCGCGTTGGCCATGTACAGCAGAACGGCGGGCATGGCTACCCGCCAGAAGATGTGGACCGTGGTTTCGCCGCCATCCTCACGGATGCTGACGCGCCCACCGTTCCCGTCCCGGATCGTGCGTATCCACTCTCGCGTAGCGCCGCGCACTTCGATGTCGCCTTCCTGGCCGAGGGTTTGCCGGATGCGTTCGATCATGCGCTCCCAGGCCTGGGTCCCGACCGTGCCCCTGAAGGTGTGTTCCAGGTTGAACTCTACCGGGCCACCCCACCAGGTGGCATCCGGAGAGGCAGACTCGGTTCGCACTTCCGAGACGGCCGCCGACACGAGGAGCGGGTCGAATCCCGACTCGGCCGCCAGTTCCTGCAACTCCTCCAGGGTCAGTCCGGTGGTGGGACGACCATGTTGCCGGGCCTGGAGTTCGGCCATCCGCTGGAGGATGCGCGCAACCTGGGCCTGGTCAAACAGCTCCGTGCCGGAATCCGAAGGGGTCATCGAACATCGAGAAGGCGGTTCGGGGTACGCGAAGCCAGATCCTCTCAGCGCACTGCCTCGCATTCGCGATGATACACATCATCGCGTAGATTCGGGCCCCGAATTACCCACCTCCGATCCCATGCGTCACCTCGCATCCCTCGTGTTGTCGTTGCTCCTGGTCACCGCGGCCCAGGCCCAGCCTGCGGCCGATCGGGTCGAAGCCCACCGGGCGGACGCCGAGCGCCTGATCGAGGCGGCCCTCGCCGACAGTTCCGCCTGGACGCGCCTGGCGGAACTCGCGGACACCTTCGGCCCCCGATTGAGCGGGACGCAGGCACTGGAGCAGGCCCTGGACTGGATCCTCGACGAGATGCGCAGCGACGGGCTCGAGAATGTCCACGCCGAACCGGTGATGGTGCCGCACTGGGTGCGTGGAAAGGAAGTGGCGACGCTCATCGAACCGAGATCCAAGAACCTGGCCTTGCTGGGCCTGGGAGGATCCGTGGCCACGCCGGCGGACGGCATTACGGCGGAGGTCCTGGTGGTTTCCTCGTTCGAGGAGCTGGCGGCGCGTGCCGACGAGGCGGTCGGGAAGATCGTCCTGTACGACGTGCAATGGGAGGGATACGGCCGAACGGTCCGGTACCGGGGCCGCGGGGCGGTCGAGGCGGCGAGGGCAGGCGCGGTGGCCAGCCTGATCGCCAGCGTCGGATCGGGAACGCTCTATACGCCGCACACGGGCGGCATGGGCTACGAGGACGGGGTGCCGCAGATCCCTCACGCGGCCATCACCATCGAGGACTCGCGGATGCTGCATCGCATGCAGGATCGCGGGCAGCGCATCGTCGTCCGCCTGGACATGGAGGCCCACTTTCTGCCCGATTCCCCCTCGAGGAACGTGATTGCAGAGGTCGTGGGATCCGAATTTCCGGACGAGGTGGTCGTGCTCGGGGGGCACAGTGATTCCTGGGACGTCGGGCAGGGGGCGATGGACGACGGAGGCGGGTGCGTGGCCGCGTGGGAAGCCGTGCGGCTCATCCAGCAGCTGGGCCTTCGCCCGAAGCGAACGGTCCGTGTGGCCCTCTGGACCAACGAGGAGAACGGCCTTCGGGGCGGCACGGCCTACCGCGACGCGCACGCCGACGCGCTGGAGGACCACCTGCTCGCCATCGAGTCCGATGGCGGAGTCTTCCGTCCGAGCGGCATGGGATTCACGGGTTCGGCCAAGGCGCTGGAGATCCTGCAGGCGATCGGGACGCTCCTGGAGCCGATCGGGGCGGGCACCATGACGGATGGCGGCGGCGGAGCCGATATCGGCCCGATCATGCGCGAAGGCGTGCCTGGAGCCAGTCCGAACGTGGACGGCACCCGCTACTTCGACTACCATCACACGAATGCCGACACGATGGACAAGCTCGACCCTCACGACGTCGCGCTCAACGTGGCGATGATGGCCGTCGTCGCGTACACCGTCGCCAACTGGGACGAGCGGCTGCCGAGGTAGCGATAAATAATTCTGCACGCCGCGGATTGACAGCCTGCGTGCGTGTTCGGTTCTTGCAGGGGCACTCCGTTCGAACGGAGTGCCGAATGCTACCCCCATGAACGAATCCTGAAGATCCATGCGCGCAGCCGTCCTCGAGGCCTTCAAGCAGCCTCTGACCGTCTGGAACAACTGGCCGGACCCCGAGATCGGGCCGGACGACGTGCTCGTCCACGTCAAGGCAAACGGCATCTGCCGCTCCGACTGGCACCTCTGGCAGGGGGACTGGGACTGGAACGGTATCACCCTGCCCGTACCGATCGTGCTCGGCCACGAATCGGCAGGCATCGTGGAGGAGGTGGGGGCGAACGTGACGCGCTTCCGGAAAGGCGACCGCGTCGTCTATCCGTTCAACCAGGCGTGCGGCAACTGTGCCATGTGCGACGAGGGCAGCCAGCACGTCTGCTCGAACATGATCTTCTCGATGTTTCGCGGAGCCGGTGGCTTCGGCGAGTACAACGTGGTGTCGAAAGCAGACGTCAACCTGGTCGCCCTCCCCGAGGACGTCAGCTTCGTTGAAGGCGCCGCGCTGGGATGCCGGTTCATGACCGCCTTCCACGGGGTCACGCAGCAGGGCCGGATCCGGGCGGGCGAGTGGGTCGCCGTTTTCGGATGCGGCGGCGTGGGGCTGGCGGCCGTGGATATCGCGAGCGCGATGGGTGCCAACGTGATCGCCGTGTCCCGCAGCGCGGACAAGCTCGCCAAGGCCAGGGAGCTGGGCGCGGTGCATACCGTGACCGCGTCGGAAAACACGCCGCAGGAAATCCAGGAGCTCACCCAGGGTGGTGCGCATGCGTCGGTCGAATGCCTGGGGACCGCCGCGACCTGGATGCCCGCCCTGCTGTCGCTTCGGACCCGGGGCCGCCTGGTGCGCCTCGGCATGACAGGAGAAGACGAGCGGGGCATCCTGCCGATTCCTGCCGACTTGATCGTCGGGCGCGAGCTGACGATCGTCGGCTCGTACGGCATGCAGGCCCGGTGCTATCCCGAGATGCTGCGGATGATCGCGGCCGGAGTGATCAAGCCGTCGGCCCTGGTCGTAGAGACGGTGTCGATGGAGCAGGTCGCCGACGTCCTGCAGGCCATGAGCGACTACGGGACGCTGGGATACTCGGTCCTGGTCAACTGAGGGGTCGCTGTAGACGGCGATGCCGGGGCGGGGTGCGGGGTGTCACGGCCCCGAACCACCCCGGCTGCATTCTCCCATGGTCTGGTACGTGTCCGGGGCCATCCGCGCATCCTTGAGGAGGTAGTCCACGGTCGAAGTCGCCCCGTCCTCGAACGTGACGGTCACCTTGCGGATTTCGATGCACGTAGTGGATCGGTTGGACCAGAGCGCGGTCCCCGAACCGTCGGACATGGCCACGTCCCCGGCCCTGATCTCGCCCGAGAGGCTCGCGTAGTGCGTGGCCATGCCGGTCGAACGGTCGCGCACGACGTCGCCGTACTGGTTGAAGCCGACCACGTCGAGCGTCACGTTCGCTACCGTCCGTGCGGAGATGTTCTTGACGCTGAACGAGGCCGTCACGTCTCCGCCTGTCGTGATCACGAAAGCGAACGACGAGATCACCACCGGCACGCCCTGGTCGAGCAGGCGCGCTTCCCATGCCCGTACGACGGTCTCGTCTTCGGCCTCGGCCAGCCGGGGGAACCACTCCTCGTTCAGCGCGCGGAGCACCGACGCGTCACGGCCCTCCGTCTCGATGAGCTCGACGAGGCGGTCGGCGGGCTCGAGAAGGGCAACGGCATTGGGGCGGATCCACCCCTGGTCGTCGTCGTCCGCGACGAAGTACACCAGGCCGTTTCCGGCGTCCACGATTACGCCACGGGTGTAGGCCTCGATCAGCGCGATGGTCGAGCGTCCGGTCTCCGGGTTCCTCTTGGTCGTCTTGGACCGGATCTCGGCCGGCACCCCACGCGCGCGCAAAGCGGACACGTCGCGATCCGTCGCGGTGGAGTCCTGGGCCCGCACCGGTAGGGCGACGAGCGCGAACGCGATCACGATCAGCAGTCTCATCGTGTCACCTCGCC
Organism: Bacteroidota bacterium; assembly: GCA_024640835.1. Classification (GTDB taxonomy): domain Bacteria; phylum Bacteroidota; class Rhodothermia; order Rhodothermales; family UBA10348; genus JAHEEH01. The sequence goes on along the minus strand of JAHEEH010000038.1, from coordinate 2,914 downwards.
TGAATTCCACGGACAAGGACGCGCGACGACGGGCCGGTCTCAAGCGGGAGATGCCGGCGCTCCCCTGAGGGACGGTCCCCTACAGCCGGCGGGCGGAGATATCCGGCGAAGGCGTACCTTCGAGCCCGCCAGAATCGGTGAACACCTTGCTCAAGGGAATCGCTCCGTGCATAGGCCCCGACCTTCTGAAGACGCTCGCCGAAATGGGGCACGGCGACGAGATCCTGCTCGCGGACGCACACTTTCCGGGACATTCCCTCGGTAGGCGGGTGATCCGGGCCGACGGGGTGGGCATTCCGGCCCTGCTCGACGGCATTCTCGGGCTCCTGCCCCTCGACACGTACGACCATCCGCTGGTCATGATGGCGGCGGTGGAGGGCGATGCGCTCGATCCCCGCGTCGAGGACGACTACGTCGCCATCGTCGGGCAGCGCGCGCCGGGGACGCCGCGCCCGGTCCGGCTGGATCGGTTCGCCTTCTACGAGCGCGCCCGGTCCGCGTCGGCCATCGTCGTCACGGGAGACACGCGGCAGTACGCCAATCTCATCCTGAAGAAGGGGGTGGTAGGACGATGACAAGCGAGAGAAAGGACCGCCTCATTCCGGTCGGCGTCCTCGTGCCGTTCGTTCTGGTCACGTCGCTGTTCGCCCTCTGGGGCTTCGCGAACGACGTCACGAACCCGATGGTGAAGGCGTTCTCGCGCATCCTGCTCATGTCGAATTTCGAGGGATCGCTGGTCCAGTTCGCGTTCTACGGCGGCTATTTCGTCATGGCCTTCCCGGCCGCGCTGTTCATCAAGCGGTATTCGTACAAAGCCGGGATTTTGGTCGGTCTGGGGCTCTACGCGGGCGGCGCGCTGCTCTTCCTTCCGGCCAGCTGGTCCATGGCGTTCGTGCCGTTCCTGATCGCCTACTTCGTGCTGACCTGCGGGCTCTCGTTCCTGGAGACCTCGGCGAATCCGTTCATCCTGTCGATGGGATCGGTGGAGACCGCGACGAGGCGGCTCAACCTGGCGCAGGCCTTCAACCCGGTCGGATCGCTCACCGGCATGTTCGTGGCCCGGCAGTTCATCCTGGCCCGCCTGGATCCGTCGACGGCGGCGGAGCGGGCCGCGCTGGCTCCGGCCGACCTGGCGTCTCTCACCTCGTCCGACCTGGCCATCGTGCGTGCACCGTACCTGGCGATCGCGGGCGTCATCGTGGTCATCGGCATCCTGATCTGGCGGACGCGGATGCCGGGTGCAGGCAGCGCCGTGCGTCGTCTGGACGTTCTGCCGACCCTCCGCCGCCTGCTCGCCGACCGCCGGTACGTGGGCGGGGTCGTCGCGCAGTTCTTCTACGTCGGAGCCCAGATCACGTGCTGGACCTTCATCATCCAGTACGGCACCGAAGTGCTGATGCAGACGCGCGGCCTGACCGAGTCCCAGGCCGAGGTCGCGGCCCAGGGGTACAACATGGCGGCCATGATCATCTTCCTCTCGAGCCGCTTCCTCTGCACGTTTGCCCTGCGCTGGGTCAGCCCCGGCGGCCTGCTGGGCGTGCTGGCCGTGGCCGGCTTCGGCCTGGTCACCGGAACGATCCTGTTGCCCGGGGTGGGTGGGCTCTACAGCCTGGTCGGGGTCTCGGCCTGCATGTCGCTCATGTTTCCGACGATCTACGGGATCGCGCTCCAGGGCATCGGGGAAGACGCCAAGCTGGGAGCGGCCGGACTCATCATGGCCATCCTCGGCGGATCGGTGCTTCCGCCCCTGCAGGCGGCCGTCATGGATGGCGGCGGCATGGCCGGTCTTTCGGCCGTGCGACTCTCGTTCGTGGTTCCGCTGCTCTGCTTCCTGGTCGTGGCCTGGTACGGCTTCAGGACGCTCCGGATGGAACGAGCAAACTCCTGAGATTCATCGGATCTCGAACGTGACCACCGACTTCGGCGGCACGAGCAGGTACGCGAACTCCGGTCCTCCGCGTCGGAACCCCTGGTAGCCCTGCTCACGGACGCGGTCGGGCTCGTCGAACGTGTTGTGGTCCTGCATCTCGGCGGACGTCACGATGTGGGCCAGAAGGAAGCGGCGCGTCTTCTCGAGAGGAACCCGAAGCGAGAAGCGGCGCAACGGATCCACGTTGGCCACGGTGACGCGGATGGCGCCGGTCGAGTCGATGGACGCCGATGCGGAGAGAGCCGGCATGGCGTCGTCCCCGAACACGTAGTCCGGCGCCTCGATCCGGGTGGGGAGGAGGGTGGCCCCCTGGTGCCCCTTGAACAGCGAGAACACGTGGTACGTCGGGGTGCGCACCATCCGGTCTCCGTCCGTGAGGATCATGGACTGGAGGACGTTGACGGTCTGGGCCAGGTTGGCGACCCGCACGCGATCCGCATGGTTGTTGAAGCTGTTGAGGGAGATCGCGGCGACCAGGGCGTCTCGCAGGGAGTTCTGCTGATACAGACCGTACCCCGGGGTCCCGGGCTCCGCGTCGTGCCACGTGCCCCACTCGTCGAAGACGATCGCGACCCGCTTGTCCGGATCGTACCGGTCCATCACGCGCGCATGGGCCGTGATCACGGAATCGATCCAGGACGCCTTCTTCAGCGTCAGAAACCACTCACTCTCGTCGAAATCGGTCGCCGATCCCTTCTGCGACCAGTTGTGCGTGACCGTGTAATAGTGGAGGGAGTACCCGCGCATCATCCAGCCGGCCTCGCGCATCAGGGTTTCGGTCCACTCCAGGTCGCTGCCGTGGTCGCCGTATCCGGAGCTCGGTCCGGAGGCCACGGGGTAGATGGCGCGTCCGTATCGGCTCAGGTAGGTCGTGTAGCGTTTGAACTCGTCGGCATAGTACTCGGCTCGCATGTTGCCGCCGCAGCCCCAGTTCTCGTTGCCCACCCCGAAGAAGGCCACGTTCCACGGCTCGTCCCGGCCGTT
>JAHEEH010000037.1:6878-9762 GCA_024640835.1 Bacteroidota bacterium | reverse complement strand
ACGGGCAGTGCCGCCGTCCTCCAGGAGCGGGCCCGGACGGCAGGAGAGCGGCGCCCTGGTGCAATGGCACTTGCGTGTCTCCCGGGGAATCACGATCGATATCGTGGAGGACCTTGCCGAAGGGCCCGATGGCCGGTACGCCGGGAGATCCCGTCGCATCGATCAGGTCGTCCGTCTCGAGACACGAACGCGCGGGATCGTGATGGACGTCGTGCTTCGGCGGTCGGTGCGGACGAAAGCGGGCGAATCCACGCTCACCCCGGAAACACGTCGGGAGGACCGGCAGAGGTTCCGGGTTCGGGCCCGGGTCCCGGTCGGGCCCGGGCTGGTCGTCACGGCGTTTGCCGAAGGCCCCGGGCTCCCCTGGAGCGGTTTCCCCACGGCTGTCGGGGTCACGATCGACTGGACACCGTCCGGATCCCTGCGGCTGACCGCTGGAACGACAGAGTCTTCCGGCGGAAACGCCGCCGCACCGGTCGTCACCTACGAGCCGGACACCCCGCTGGCGTACCCGCTTCGACGGCTTTCCGGATCGGGTAGACGGGCCTTCTTTCTCCTGGCGTGGAACAGGGCCCCGACTGCCGTGAGCGTTTCTTTCGGTTCGGGTCTCCGGTTGCCTGCCGCCGCGATCGAGGAAGCCCACCGGTCCGTGAACGCCTCCCTCGCGGTGACCCGGCGCCTGTAGGCCTCATCGGAAGATCGCGACCCAGTCCTCCTGGTTGACCCGGCGGGCGGCGCCCACCCGAAGATCGAAGTCGAGCGCGTGGAACAGCCGGAGTTGAACGCCGAGCCCTGCCCCGAACGACGTGATCTTCTCCGCATCCGGTATCGAACCGGGCCGACGCAGCGCGGCGGCATCCATCATCGTTTCGCCGAACCCATAGGCGTATACGGAAGCCACGTACACCGGCAGGATGAGCATCCCGTCATCCGCATACAGGAGCGGCACGATCGTCTCGGCTCCCACCCGGACCAGGGATCTCCAATCGGGCAGCAGATCCTCCTGCCCACGGGGCATGAACGTGTCCAGGTCGTAGATCGAGAGTTCGCTCTGCCCGACCCAGCCCGCGTGCAGCCGGATTCCCACGTTCAGGCGCGAGAGCCAGGGCAGATAGAGACTTGCAGAGCCGATTGCGGCCCGCCGCACACGGACCCGGCGCGCTCCGAGATCCGCTTCCGCCGCCGCCGACAGGATCAGACCGCGGTTCGGGACCAGGTCGCGGAGGTTCCTCTGGACCCCGAGCCCCATGCTCACCGATCCGGTAGCCGTCAGGCGCCCGGTGAAATCGTCCATCGGTTGCATGCTCCCGTCATACAGACGCTGCTCCTCGTAGCGGATCCCACCTCCCGCGAACAGCGACGTCGTGCGCACGTTGTCGGACAGGACGACCGGCAGCCGCATCCCCAGGGCCGCGCCACGCTCTTCGCGGATCACGCGTCGAACGCCGACCCCAGACGGGGACGCGACATGCACGTTTACCATTTCCGGACGGTCGTAGAACCAGAGAACGGGGCTCGTCGCGAGGGTCGACGTCATGAGACCGACCTCACCCCAGAGACGCTCCTTCCGGTAGAACGCCTCGCCCCAGTAGGACCACCTCACGAGCGGATCCGCACCCTGCACCGCCAGTCCCCCACCGAATCCCAGATCGGCGTCCAACCCGGATCCCGGCGAGTCCTCGTAGTAGAGGACAGGATAGACCATCCGCGGCGCCAGATGGCGTCCGGAGCGGTAGGGGCGCGCCACCGGATCCACCCACAGGCTTTCCGGAGCGACCGCGCCGGGCGCCTCCGGCAGATCCTCGTACCGCGCGAGATCGGCTGCAGGGACCGGGGCAGCGTCCCACGGAGCAAACGGCTCTACGACGAGGTCGAAACGCTCGCTCCCGTAGCGCACGTACGCGATGCGCGACCCATCCGGCGACACGGCAGGTTCCATCGCTCCATACAGGGACCGTGTCAGACGGACTACCGCTCCCGTGGCCGGATCGAGCGCATAGACATCGAGCTTTCCTCGCACGTCCGCGGAAAAGACGACGCCCTCCGCTCCCGGAGTCCACGACGCGTCGAGCACCGAACCGTCCCGAAGCCCGGCAAGGAAACGGAGTGCCGGAACCGTGGTCGGCTCCATGTCCAGTACCCACAGGCCCTGCGCACCGTAGCGGTTGGCCAACACGAGTACGCGACCCGTCGCCTGGTCCACGTCCAGCCCGACAACGCGGAGGTCGGGATCCGACAGCACCGGAGCCACGGATCCGTCCGGAGTCACGCGAACGATCGCTCCCCCCCGGTCGGCGGCGACCACGGCCAGATACCCTCCGTCCGGCAGCGGAGCGGGATTCAGCAGATGGGCCCCTTCGGTCAGCCGCGTGGCTCGGCCCGTTCCCATGTCCACGGCAAAGAGATCGGCTCCGTGTTGAAGGGACGTGAACGGATTGACCAGGTACCGGGCGTACGAGACGCGGGGCTCGGTATCTCGAACGGCGAACCGGAGATCCGAGGTGAGTTCCTCATGCGCGACGGCGTGGAGTCGCCCCGTCCGGGCGTCGACCGAGTACAGCCCCCGCTCCCTGTCGTAGGCGGTCAGGAAGACCAGAAGGGTCCCGTCGTCCAGCCAGCGAGGCCTCCGGTGGACCATGCCCTTGCCCGCCGAAATGGGCACCGTCCCGTCGGCAAGATGCTCCGCTACCCGGTAGGCCTGCTCGGATTCCCTCGCATCGCGTCGGAAGGCCCTTCCCACCGACCATGGCGCCCGGCCGGTCGCGACCCACATGCTGAAGCCGTATCCGAAAACAGGCCAGCGGTTGTGGACCCGAGTCATCCGCTGAAACGTGCCGGCACCGTATTCGCCGATGAACCAGCCCACGAAGGGACCACCGCCCAC
>JAHEEH010000037.1:0-6868 GCA_024640835.1 Bacteroidota bacterium | reverse complement strand
GCCGCGTATACACCGGGCGCTCCAGCGCCTGTGCCAGGTCCCACGGTCTCCCGGAGCCGGCAGCCGCCCGGTACTGCATGAGGTAGAAGCCATAGTGCAGACGACCGACCCCGTCACCGCGCAGGCTCTCCACGTAGACCGCTGATCCTTCCGCGATCCCGGGCGGCACCCACAGGTTCATCGCCCTTGCGACGTCCGGGGCGAATGCGCGCACGATGCCCCCGATGCCGAAACCGGCCCGCACATCGGCCTGCGCCGCGTGCGCCAATTCGTGAGGAGCGACGGTCTCCAGCCACGACACGTGCCGGGGAGAAATGCCGGGGCCTCCGAACGGCACGGCATCGATCTCCTGCCGAAAGGGAATCGGCGAAACGTAGCCGTTTCCCCTGTCGGTGTACCGGCTGAGGACCACGGGCATGCGGAAGTCCTTCCGCACCGGAAAGAGCACGGCGGCCGTCGACAGGGCGTCCTCGAGGATCGCGGCAAGCTCCGCGGCCTCCGCCGCACTCCCCTTCTCATGGATCACCTCGAAATGCCGGCTCCGCGATACCTCGTACCGTACGCCCGGCGGTCTCACCAGTACCCCGTAGACCGGGATCACCTGGGCCGCTGCCGGGACCGCCACGAACAGGGCGAGGACGAGCAGCGATGAACGAACCATCAGACGGGCGGAGGTAATGAACGGCGCGGAAGGCCCGAATGTAGCGCCCGCCCGCGTTCCCCACGAAATGAACAACGCCCGCTGCGCTTGCGCCGCGGGCGTCTGCGGAGGGAGAGGGATTCGAACCCTCGGTACCCGCGAAGGGTACAACGGTTTTCGAGACCGCCCCGTTCAACCACTCCGGCATCCCTCCGGGCGCACCAACGTCAATCCACCGGTTGGGATCCCGCGAATTTCCGTCCCTGGCGGCGTTCCGGGAGCCGGTTCACGGCAGCATCTCGCGCACCATGTCCGGTGCGGCCGCGAGGGCTCTCCCGAGTTGGTCCGGAGTGCGCCCCCCGGCGGTCGCCAGCTGGGGTCTGCCTCCGCCTCCACCGCCGATCATGGCGGCCAGCTGTCCGACGATCTTGCCTGCCTGCAGACCGCGCTTGACCAGGTCGTCCGAGACGCTCACGGCCAGGTAGGCCTTGGTCCCGTCCGGATCGGTCGCCCCGAGAACACCGACTGTCCCCGCACCACCCCTTTCCCGCAGCGATTCGCCGAGCGAGCGCAGGGCGTTCATGTCCGCCGAATCCACCTGCCCGATCACCAGGCGCACGTCTCCGACGGACACCGACCGTTCCAGGAATTCCGCCAGCCGGGATGCCAGCGCCGCATGCCTGGTCTCCTCCAGGGCCTTTTCCAACCGACGATTCTGGGCCAGCAGCTCGGCGACCTCCTCGTCGGAGGGACGTTGGAGCGACCGGAACTGGTCCCGTACGCGACCGAGCTCGTCCAGCTCACCGTGCAGGTGGTTGACGGCGTCCAGACCGGCCACGGCCACGACCCGCCTCACTCCCGCCGCCACGGAGCCTTCGGACACGAATCGGAAGACCCCGATCTCGCCCGTTGCCTCCACGTGCTGGCCACCGCAAAGCTCGACCGAATACGCGGGATCGAACGTGATGACACGAACCGTATCACCATACTTCTCACCGAACAGGGCCATGGCCCCCCGGTCCAGTGCCTCCTGCAGCGGGATTCCCCGCTCTTCGGTGCGGACGATATTGCACTGTACCACCTCGTTGACGCGACGCTCCACCCCGCGCAGCTCGTCGGCGGACATCCGTTCGAAGTGACTGAAATCGAACCGAAGGTGGTCCGGCGAGACCAGGGATCCCTTCTGCGCAACGTGCGGCCCCAGGATCTCCCGCAGCGCCGCGTGCATGAGGTGGGTCACCGTGTGGTGCTTCCGGATCCGGCGGAGGCGCGCCACGTCGACCACCGCCGTTACCGGCGCCGACGGATCGGCCGGGAGCCTGTCGACCGTGTGGACGATCTTCCCCTGCCGCTTCTGCGTATCGAGAACGCGAATCTCGTCCTCCCCGACCACCAGGGTGCCGGTATCACCCACCTGGCCGCCAGATTCCGCGTAGAATGGCGTCGCATCCAGGATGAGTTCGAATCGCGAGCCGTCCGTCGAGCGGACCTCCCGGACTCCACGGACCGACACCCCCTCCACGCGTGTCCGTTCATACCCCACGAAGTCGGAATCGTCACCTTCGGAGACGGCTGTCCACGCGTCGGTGGCACTCTGATCCACCCGGAAGCTGGTCGCGGCACGCGCCCGGGTCTTCTGCTCGAGCATCAGGTCCTCGTAGCGCTCCATGTCGACTCCGAAACCCACCTCGCGAGCCATGAGCTGCGTCAGGTCGACCGGAAAGCCGTACGTGTCATGCAGGAGAAAGGCCACCTCACCCGGGAGCTTGCCCTGCGCGGCCGTACCCACGTATCGCTGCATGATCTCGGCTCGGTCCGACACGTCCACGTAGGCCTTTCCAAGGAGATCGAGCGTGGCTCGATCCTTCTTCAGACGAGCAGAAACCGAACCGACCGCCTCCCCGTCCTTCAGTGCCTGCAGATACGGCATCGCACGGTCGAAGAACTGGAGTCCCGTACCGAGCGTCTCCAGGAAGCTCTCCTCCTCTGCCCGCACGACCCGCTCGATGTAGGCACGGCTTCGGTCGAGCTCCGGGAACTGCCCCTTCATCAGGTCGATGACCGTGTCGGCAAGCCGGTGCAGGAACGGTTCGTGCAGTTCCAGGGTCTGGTAGCCGAAGCGCACGGCACGGCGCAGGATGCGTCGGATCACGTACCCACGGCCGGCATTCCCGGGCATAACCCCGTCCGCGATCGCGAAGGCCACCGTTCTCACGTGATCGGCCACGACCCGGAGCGCCACGCGAAGCTTCTCCCTCTCGGATTCGTTCTCGGCGTCCACATCGTAGTAGCCGCGGACGTCGCTCCGCGGCGAGAGCCGGGCGACCGCGTCGAGGATGGGCAGAAAGAGGTCCGTCTCGTACGTGCTCGTCTTGGACTGGAGGACGGCGACCATGCGCTCGAAACCCATGCCCGTGTCCACATGCCGGGCCTTGAGCGGCTGAAGCGAGCCATCCTTGAGCGCGTTGTACTGGATGAAGACCAGGTTCCAGATCTCGATGACCCGGGGATCGTCCGAGTTCACGAGTTCCCGTCCGTTCACCTTCGATCGTTCATCGTCCGGACGCAGGTCGACGTGCACCTCGGAGCACGGGCCACAGGGTCCGGTATCTCCCATCATCCAGAAATTGTCCTTGGAAGGGCAGTACAGAATGTGATCGGGGTCGATGCCGGTCTCCGTCCGCCAGTAGCCGGCCGCCTCGTCATCCGCCTCGAGGCCGAGCGACGCATCACCCTCGTGCACCGTCGCGTAGATCCGGGAGCCGTCCAACCCCCAGCGCTTCACCAGCAGATCCCAGGCCCACCCGACCGCTTCCTTCTTGAAGTAGTCACCGAAGCTCCAGTTGCCGAGCATCTCGAAGAACGTGTGGTGGTACGTGTCGTACCCGACTTCTTCGAGGTCGTTGTGCTTCCCGGAGACCCGCAGGCACTTCTGGGTATCGACCGCCCGGAGATACGGACGCGCCCCCTCGCCCAGGAACACGTCCTTGAACTGGTTCATCCCCGCGTTGGTGAAGAGCAGCGTGGGGTCGTTATGCGGCACGAGCGAATCGCTCGGTACCACTTCGTGTCCGCGTTCTCGGAAGAAGGTGAGAAAGTCCGCCCTCGTTTCTTCGGCAGTCTTCGGTCGGCTCATGGATCGGATCGGCGTCAACGGGATCGGCGCTAACGAAAAGCCCCCATCCGACTTCGGACGGGGACCGGCCTGCTTCGGCGGGACGAATATACGGAATCGAGGACGCTCACCCGGACGACCCGGAGCAAGTTCATGTCCGCCGCAACACGCCGGCACGCCTTCCGTACGCCACCGGGTCACCCGCTCACGAACGTCCGATCCGCCATGCGCAACCGCATCCTCGGCATCCTCCTCGCCATTCTCACGGTCGTCGGCGGACTGAACCTCGTTCAGGCGGTTCGGCGGCATTTCACTTCCGAGCACCGGACTTCCGCCCCCGCCACGACTACGGTCGACGACTTCTCGAAGAAGTGGACCAAGAACGGGGTGTACCTGGACCGGACCTTCCCGGTATCCGATGGACAAATGCTGGTGGTGGACGTCCAGCACGCAGACGTCGAAGTCACGACGGGTGCGACCGACCAGGCTCACCTCACGGTGAAGGTCAATGCCTCGTCGGAAAGCCGGGCGCGCGAGATTTTCGACCACATGAGATTCGAGGCCTTCCAGGACGGAGACCGCATCGTTCTCCGCTCGAAGCCCACCGACGACTGGGAGTGGAACGGACGGTTTTCGATCGACGTGCTGGCGCAGATTCCGCAACGCTTCGATCTCGACGTGTCGAGTACGCACGGTGACGTGGCCCTCGAATCGGTCGATGGCACCGTGACGTTGAATACGACCCACGGGGACGTCGATGCCGAACGGATTGCCGGCCCGTCGATCCGCATGGAGAGTACCCACGGGGAGATCCATGCGAACGCCCTCCTGGCGGACGAGCTCGCCGTGCAGACCACGCACGGTGACATTTCCGTGGGCTCTATCCGAAGCTCGCTTTTCCGCGTGTTCACGACGCACTCCGATATCGATATCGCCGAACTGGAAGGCGCGGGTGAACTGCAGACGACACACGGTGACGTCAGCGCCGGCATCCTGAAGAACGGGGGTTTGCAGATCCAGACCACCCACGGGGACGTCGAGATTGCGCTGCCCGCCGACGTAGTGGCCTCTGTGGACTTCCGTGGCGAGCGAGTGGACCTCTCGTCGGTCTTCTCGTTCGACGGGGTAAGAGAGAAGGACCACGCAAAGGGCAACCTGAACGGAGGAGGCCAGGCGCTCACGGTTTCCACCACCTTCGGAGAGGTGAGCGTCCACTCCCGGTGACCGAATCGGTCACCCGCCCACGCCCTGCGCCACGACCACCAGGTCCATGACGTTCGTATGCGTGGGTCCTGTGACCACGTGGCCGCCTACCATGTTGAAGTAGTTCCAGGAGTCGTTCTGGTCCAGGCATTGCCCGGCGTCCAGTCCGAGTCGCCTGCCCGCTGGGAGCGTCAGCCGGTCACACAGCGCACCCGCTACGGCTGTCGGTCCGTCCACCCCGTCGCTTCCGGCCGCCAGGAGCACCGATGATCCGCCCGTGGCATCCAGCTCGATCGCCGCGGAAAGAGCGAGCTCCTGGCTGCGGCCACCCGTTCCCCCACCCGTCACCCGGACGGTCGTTTCGCCCCCGAAGACATGAATCGAGGGAGCGCCCAGCGCCTCCCGAATCACGCGTGCCCCGCAGCTGCGCGCCTCGCCTGTCAGGAAGCCCTCGTGGACCATCGCGTCCAGTCCTCCCCGCCGGGCGGATTCGGCCGCGGCCCGCAGAAGGTCGGCATTCGAACCGATGACCCTCACGGTCGCGAGCACTTCCGCGCTCGTCCGGCTTTGACGCAGGTACGAGACCACTCCTGCCGGCGTCTCGACACCGAACCGATCCAGAACGTCCAGTGCATCGCCGGCAGACGTCGGTGCGGTCGACACCGGACCCCCGGCCACGACCGCCGGATCGTCTCCCGGGACGTCGGACAGGACGAGCCCGACCACCTCGGCGGGCGCGGCGGCCCGGGCGAGTCCGCCTCCTGCGATCTGCGACAGCGCCCGACGCACGGTGTTGACCTCGTCGATCGGCGCACCGCACCCGAGAAGGCTCCTGGTCAGTCGGGCCACCTCCGTCAGCGAAATGCCGGGCGACGGCGCGGGAAGCAGTGCGGACGCCCCCCCGGATATGCAGGCGATGACGAGGTCGTCGGCTTCCGCTCCGCGGACCAGCGAAAGGACCTCTCTGGATGCATCGAGGCCTGCCGAGTCGGGCACCGGATGCCCGGCCTCCAGCACGCGGACGCGACCGGGCGGTGCGAGGTCGCCGGGGAGGGCTCGGGCATACCCGTACGGAACCACGGCAACACCCGTCGAGAGCCGATCCCCGAGACTGGCTTCCATGGCGCTCGCGAACGGAATCGCTCCTTTCCCCACGGCCACTACCAGTACCCTTCCGTACGCCTCCAACCGCCGCGTGCAGGCACGCATCCATCCCCCGTCGGCTACCAGTCGATCCGGCCGCACGGCGAGCACGGCATCCTCGAACATCCGCACGAGAAGACCGCGCACGTCGCGCGTGGATGGGGCTCCGGGCATGCCGATGTGCTCGTGTGAAGTGCGGGAAGTTCGACGGGGCGCATATGGATGGCAAGCCGAGGGGATATTCGGGGCAAGCGTACCGCCGCGGCTGTATCTTGCCCGCCGCCTTTCCTTCATTCGAACCACCGAAATGGCCTCTTCAGACCTGTCCTCCGTTCTTTCTGCTCGGCATGATGCGCTTCGGGCCGCTCTCGGCAAGGCCGGGCTCGATGCCCTGGTCGTCAATCCGGGACCGACGCTCGGTTACCTGACCGGCCTGAGCTTCCACCTCTCCGAGCGCCCGGTACTCGGGTTCTTTCCCGTGGACGGCGCACCCGTCATGGTCGTGCCCGAACTGGAAAGCCTGAAGACGGACGCGGCGACGTTTCCGGTTTCGGTCCATACGTATCCGGAGAGACCGGATCTCTGGCAGCCGGCCTTCGATGCCGCTGTCGCGGCCGCCGGACTCGGTTCGGCCCGGCTCGGCGTGGAGCCTCGCTGGCTTCGCTATCTCGAGCTCGGCTTCCTGCGCACGGCGGCCTCCGGAGGCTCGCTCACGTCCGCCGAGGAAACGGTGGCCGGCCTCCGCATGCACAAGGACGCGGCCGAGG